>NZ_KV917374.1:4298660-4556160 GCF_002019645.1 Litchfieldia alkalitelluris
TCTTTAGCTCTTTTTGCGTCAAAGCTGTCTCAACCTGGGCTCTCTTCGGACAGCTTTAGCTCTTTTGGCTTCAAAGCTGTCTGAACCCGGACTCTCTTCGGACAGCTTTGGCTCTTTTGGCTTCAAAGCTGTCTGAACCTGGACTCTCTTCGGACAGCTTTGGCTCTTTTGGCTTCAAAGCTGTCTGAACCTGGACTCTCTTCGGACAGCTTTGGCTCTTTCAGACATAAAGCTGTCTGAACCTGGACTCTCTTCGGACAACTTTGGCTCTTTCAGCCTTAAAGCTGTCTAAACCTGGACTCTCTTCGGACAACTTTAGCTCTTTTGGCTTCAAAGCTGTCTGAACCCAGACTCTCTTCGGACAGCTTTGGCTCTTTTGGCTTCAAAGCTGTCTGAACCTGGACTCTCTTCGGACAGCTTTAGCTCTTTCAGACATAAAGCTGTCTGAACCTAGGCTCTCTTCGGACAACTTTGGCTCTTTCAGCCTCAAAGCTGTCTGAACCTGGACTCTCTTCGGACAGCTTTAGCTCTTTTGGATTCAAAGCTGTCTGAACCCAGCTCTCTTCGGACAGCTTTGGCTCTTTCAGACATAAAGCTGTCTGAACCTGGACTCTCTTCGGACAGCTTTAGCTCTTTTGGCTTCAAAGCTGTCTGAACCCAGACTCTCTTCGGACAACTTTGGCTCTTTCAGCCTTAAAGCTGTCTGAACCTGGACTCTCTTCGGACAGCTTTAGCTCTTTTGGCTTCAAAGCTGTCTGAACCTGGACTCTCTTCGGACAACTTTGGCTCTTTCAGACATAAAGCTGTCTGAACCTGGACTCTCTTCGGACAACTTTGGCTCTTTCAGACATAAAGCTGTCTGAACCTAGGCTCTCTTCGGACAACTTTGGCTCTTTCAGCCTTAAAGCTGTCTGAACCTGGACTCTCTTCGGACAGCTTTTAGCTCCTCCTGTTTCAAACCCTTTCTAAAACCCAGCCCTTCTTCTGACAAAGCCTTACGCCGATTCACTTCTATAAGCAATGTTAACCCACCAGAATCACTTAACACCCTCAAACGTAATCATCTGATTTCCGTTTTTAGGATATTGACCATATTTATAATCAGAAGAAACCACAATTTCTTTAAAACCAATGTGCTTAAGAATCATCTTAAATTCATCTACTCCATACCACCGTAATGGAAATGACTCTAATTCAGTTTGTATTAGTGTGCCATTGCGCCATTTTTCATATCTGCCATATGACAATGTACATTGATTAATATAATCTATTTCCGCATTTGTATTTTGTAGGGTAATGATATCTCCATTTTCGCATTCCCATTTTCTCGTAGATACTTTTCCAACTATAAATTCTGGCTGTAAAAATAAATCAACGATTAACCTGCCACCCTTTTCTAGATGATGATAAAAGTTTTCAAGCGCCTTAAGCGAGGTTTCTCTATCCTGTATGAGTAAAAATGTCCCGGAAGGAATGATAATCGCACCATATTTGACATCCATTGAAAATGTCTCCATTTTTTCCTCGAAGAGATTAGGAGTTAATTCTCTTGCCTTGCAATGTTCCCGACATATCATTAACATCTCTGTTGAAATATCAAAACCATCCACCTCAAATCCTTTTTCTAAAAGAGGAATGAGCATACGCCCAGTTCCTGTTGCTGGCTCAAGAATACGGGCCGTAACATGAGAAAGTCTTTCTAGGTAATACTCAACATCACCAAAGGAATGACCAATAGGCTTATCCAAATCATATACTTCTGAAGATAGTTTGCTATAATAACTTAACAAAATTCATTTCTCCTTTATCAAAATAATCTAACTAATCCAAGTCTCTTTTATTTCCTTCACTTGCCATTGATTATGATCAAAGTAAACAATCACTTCAACACCGATGGATCCTAAACCAGAGCGATATTTTGAACCTTCAAAAACAATTTCATTATTAAATTTAAAATCTACTTTTTCTATTCGAAGAAGAATTCCATCCAGTATAGACGTTTCTTCGTTGTATAGTCCCTTCTCTTGAAGATCTTCAAAAGTAGATATCATTACCTCAGTTTTATATGTATCCTCAAAAAATGTTACAATCTGTTTTCGGTCTCTCTGATCTAACTCATCAAAATTACTCATGTCGATGGCTATGAAGTCCATCCCCCCATTTAATCCGGTATCCCTCTCCATAATGGAGTTTAATGCTAGACTATATATTTCTGCCAAACTTTTTTTGGCGTCTGCTTCTTGATCACAGGCAACCAGGATCAAAGCAAGAGAAAAAACGATCAATCGCTTACCAATATATAACATTCTGTACCCCCTTAGTTATTAGACGAGCTGATTTAGTAAAAGGTTTCTATTAAGTATCACTAAACCTAGACATTTAAATAAAAATGGTGCGTAAAGACTAAATTGTCGTTACGCACCATTCAATATTTGTTACTAGTTTTACATATTCGCTTCCCATACTGATATTTCTTCTCTTACCATTGGAGCAACCTCTGTACCCAACAATTCAATTGCCTTCATCACATCTTCATGTGGCATTGACCCTACTGGTACATGTAGCATAAATCTTGTGATACCCACGTTCTTACGAAGGTGAATGATCTTTTCGGCAACGGTTTTCGAATCTCCTACGTATAATGCTCCTTCAAAGCTTCTCGCTGCATCAAAGCTTGTCCGGTCATAATGACCCCATCCACGTTCGCGACCTAATTTATTCATAACTTGCTGAGTTGAAGGGAAGAATTTATCAGCTGCTGTCTCTGTATTCTCAGCAATAAATCCATGTGAATGTGAAGCAACAGGTAATTTAGATGGATCATGACCAGCATGTGCCGCAGCTTTCTTGTAAAGCTCAACAAGTGGTGTAAAATGAAGTGGACTACCACCAATGATTGCAAGAACAAGTGGCAAACCAAGGATACCTGCTCTTATGACAGAATTTGAATTTCCACCACTACCAATCCAAACTGGTAATGGATCTTGAACTGGTCTTGGATACACTCCCAAATTATTTATTGCTGGGCGGTGTCCACCTCTCCAAGTTACTTTTTCAGATTCTCTTATTTTTAATAACAGCTCTAAATTCTCTTCAAATAACTCATCATAATCTTTTAAATCAAATCCGAATAAAGGAAAAGATTCGATGAATGAACCACGACCGGCCATGATTTCTGCACGACCGTTAGAGATTGCATCAAGCGTTGCAAAATCTTGAAAAACACGTACCGGATCTGCAGAAGAAAGTACAGTTACTGCACTCGTTAGGCGAATGCGTTTTGTCTGTGATGCAGCTGCAGAAAGCAACATTGCTGGTGAAGAAGCTGCGAAATCTTCTCGATGGTGCTCACCTACTCCGAATACATCTAAACCAACTTTATCTGCAAGGACAATTTCCTCAACCACTTCTCGAATACGCTCGGCATGACTTATGACTTTGCCGGTTTCAACATCTGGTGTTGTTTCTACAAATGTGCTAATTCCAATTTCCAATGAAAAATCCTCCTATTACTTTCGAAATGTCTACTAATCATATGTATTTCATTATTATAATCTCTTTTTCGTAACGATGTATAATAGTTAGTCTTTTCCTAGAGAAAAACCTTCAAATAACCTACCACCAAAAGGCTGTAAGATTTGATCAACTAAACCAATAATAAGATCTTTTGAATCCGTTTTATAGTAAGCATCAAACGCATTTATAAAGTTCTCCGTAAACGCTTCGTCAAATTGTTTCAAAGCTCGTACCACCCATTTAGAAGAACCAAGCCACTGGTTATTTGTTCTTAAAACGAATTCACTTACTAATTCAGCAAGTGAATTCGCAATAAATAATCCCTCGGCCCGATTTGTACAGCCTATAAAATCATCTAAAGTATCTGTAATAAAATATCTTTTCATTCTTATTATTTCATTCGGCCATTCTTCCGGACCGTTATCTAATAGTTCTTTTGCTTCTATTTTTATTTGTTCAATTACTCCAGTGTCTTTAATTATCATTCCCTCTGACACCATACGTGGTAATGAAGGCCTTCCTCTACTCGAATCGCTTTCAAAAAATGAACGATAAGACGTTAAGTTATGGACAAAAAGTTCAATATTCCATCCATATTCAATAAGTGATTCTCGGTATGCTTTTGGTATTTCCGGCTGAAACACAACAATATCTAAGTCAGAGGTCTTTGTTGACTCACCTCTTACAACACTTCCGGCTAACAAAGCACCATGGCAATCTGGGAAATGGGTAGTAATAAATTGTTTTGCAGCTTCGATTGCTCTAAACCGAACATTCATTTTTTCTCCTCTTTCCACCACTATTTCTACCACTACTCTTCAGGCATAACCTCTAATTGATGAAAAGGCGCTTCATGAATTGCATAAAACAGACGTGAGTCCTCATCAATTTTCATTACTTGCTTCTCGGTATCTCTGACCAAATTCATTACCTTAATTGAATTGTCAAAAGCCTTTCCATATAAGATTTGAATGGCTATCCCATTTTCTGTCTTAGCCTTAAACCCTCCATATGCATACGGAACATCTCCCTCAATATCACTATATGCATTACTTCGATACCAACTGAACCCTTGATCACTTTCGGTTATACTAGCAACACCTAGTGCTCCTCCGTAATCATAAAAAACAAGGGTTTCGCCTTTATAGCTTTCTATAGACAATACTGCGTGTGTATCTGTTCCTTCCTGTTGCAGCCCCTTTTCAATTGCCTCCTCTTCGGTAGTAAACCATTCAACTGCACGGTCCTCTTTGTTAGTACAGCCAACCATTAAAAATAAACTGGTAAACAACAATAAAAACACAACGTTTCTCAAACTGTTTCCCCCACTTTCAAAGTTTGAACTACTTTTCCCTACTTTTAAAGCCTCCGAAAGAGATTCTAAAGAACGAGATTTGATTTAATAACTATACGTCTTTATCTAAGAGATGTTTCAAATCATTATATAAATTTATTTGTTGTATTGATTCAAACACTTCTTGCAGATACAAGCCCGGTCATCTGAAACCATCCTAAAGATATCTTCAGGGAATATTTCATTTATGCACCAACATTGGGATTCTCTAGCCACATTTCCGCATTGATTATTGTTTTGGCAGATGGGACATTTCTCTATATCAGTCATAAAGATCACCATAATCTTTCTTCCTAAAAATTATAAGGGAAATTCTGTAATAAGTGTTACTATTATCTTAAAAAGGAGGGAATTTAAATGAGGATTAAAAACGATGAAATGTCATTGGCAAATGGCAAAACTATTTCTTACTCACATGTACAACAAGATAGTCAATCAGATACACTCACCATCATCTTACCTGGAGCTGGTTATACAGTACATAAACCACTTTTATACTACTCAACTGGTGTTATGGTGAAAAGGGGCTTTGATGTATTGCATATTAATTACAGTTATTCCAAAGAAGAACTTTCTTCACTAAAAGATACCGAATTCGTTTCAGCGATACAATCTGTAATCGATCATATTGTTCAACACCAAAACTATCAGAACTACATGATCATTGCAAAATCACTAGGTACGATTGCTTTGCCTTATTTATTAGAAACATCCATTTTTCATTCTGCAAAAATCATATGGCTAACTCCCTTATTACAAAAAACTGATGTTTCTGAATCATTACTTCGAACCAACAATGCAGGACTTTGTATCATCGGAGATCAAGACCCATGTTACATAAAAGAAACGTTTGATAGTTTAAAAGAAAACCAATTTCTAGACTTACAGCTTATCGAAGGTGCAGATCATAGTTTAGAAACTAATACAAGTATGATAACGTCCATTGATATTCTAAAAAAGTATGTAAGACTAATTGAAGAGTTTTAACAACATGAGATTAATAATATTCCATATTTAATGAATATGACAAGCAAACTTTCCATAAGTAATAAAGATTACAATTTAGGATGGAGATTATTATTACTTTAAACAACAACAAGAAAAGCACCTCAGAAAACATTTTAAAGCATACGTCTGGCCAAGCAAATGAGCTTGTTCATAAGACCGTGGATACAGCTAACAAAGTTGTTAAAACTGTGTCTGGCGAGGGAGGCTTGGTGGGGAAGGTCGTTGACACTTCTTCAGACGTACTTAAAAATACTTCCAGTTTCGGAAATGATGTTGTTGGTAAAACAGTTGATACCACTTCTAATGTACTTAAAGGAGTTTCCAGTAAAGTACTTAGAAAACCTAAAAATAATTAACTGATATACTTAAACAAAAGTGATCAATCAATAAAAAAAATTATTATTGATTGGTCACTTTTGAGCAAAGGGCTTACACTATTGCATTGGAAGCCAACTTACTTTCCACACACCTTGTTTTGTATCCTTAATCATACGAAACACAGGGAAAGATTCATCCGTCTTCTCCCATGTAATAATCGCTTCGTTTATTTGTAAATAGTTTATATTAAACTCTTTCACTTGTAGCAACTTGTTATATAACTTTTGATCATTTTCTGTCATTTTCGCACCGAAAAATTCGGGGTCTCCAAAGTATTCTTCTTCAGAAGGTGTTCCAGAATATTCTCCTTGAAAATAAAGGTTGTATAATGTGCGCTCATCTCCTAACTGCTTTGCATGAAAGTGAAATTTGAATATATCTAATGGCGATAACTCCTTTAAGAGAGCATCATTTTCACTATCTGCATATTCCTCATAAATTACTTCTAACTCTGGGGAAAGCGCAATTGTCGTTTCCACATTATCTATTTTTTCAATGAGTTCCCCTATTCCATCCTCATTCACTTCATCACCTATAGATTTCTTGAAGTTGTTTACTGATTCTTTGTTTGATAATGAAGAATTTCCTAAGGTTTCTTCTTCTTTACTAGTAAATCCATCAGGAACGATTTTGACCTGGTTGTTTACCATTCCAAAAATCAGAATAATCATGGCTCCATAAGCGAGATAAGATAATGTCTTGGGTAAGAATCTTTGGAGATTAAAACGCTTTTCTTTCTTTCTTTTTTTTATTTTAAGATAGACATTCTCTTTATCTAAACTAGAAAAGGTAGTTGTTGAGAACTGGTCATCATATGTATCTTTTAAATTTTTTAATTCCTTATCCAATTTCTCCACCCCTTTCAGCCTCAATCAAACTCTTGATTTTGTTTCTACCTCGATTTAAGTGCGTTCTTACTGTTGTCTCCTTTGTGGATAATGCATCAGCAATTTCTTTTACAGAAAGATCTTTAAAATAATAAAGAATAATAACTTCACGATATTTTACCGGCAAAGACAACACCTGTTGCAATAAATAATTCGAATCGCTCTTATTAACTAAATAACTTTCAGGTGTATCCTGTTTCTCCTTAATATTGGTAAACTGTACTAACTTCTCTTTTAATCGCAAGTTACGGGATTTCCAGCTCCGTAAATAATCCTTGCTTTTATTAATTGCAATCGAATAAATCCAGCTTCTCAGGGTAGATTCTCCCCGAAATGTATCCAGCTTTTGATAGACCGTTACAAACACATCTTGTGTTACATCATCTGCATCACTTTCATTCTTTATATAGCTATAAATGAATCGCTTTATTTCTGTACCATATTCATTCATAATGCTTTCAAGTGCATCTTCTAAGTTATCATTTATTGTTTTAGATTTATCATTGCCATTGTACTGAAAATTTTTCAAGTTTGACTCCACCAGTTACTCCCTCCTTTGAAGGGTCTTTATAGTCGCTCTTTTCGAATATTGAATCCTTTTCTTGTATTAAACAGGTTTTGTTAAAACGGTTGCAATTTCAGAGTACATTCCAAAGTTATAAAATGATAACCGCACAACCGCACAACTATTCAACAACACCAAGGTTTACGAAAGCAGTTATTAGTTAGACGTAGCAATTTAATAAAATCATTCAATATTTTAAAAGTTTTTTTAAAAAATTAAAATAAGCAATTACAATAACAGTAATTGCTTAACAGCAAAACTTAAATTTTATAACTTAATTGATTCAAAGACCATTTTCATTTATTTTCTTCTGGTATTTCCAGCATTTAAATTTGTATCTTAATTACTAAAGCCGACGTTAAAAAATAGTGTTTTTTCTCAGTGGTGATCATCACCATCGCCTCCTTTTTTATAATAAATTGAGGATTCTATTTACTTTTTAACTCCTGTTATTCTTATTCCACTTCCGTACTTGTCTCATTTTAGAAAGATATTTTAAATACGGACAACATAGTAAAAGGATTCAAAATTTTTGAATTAAAGTAAAAAAAAATACAGCTAAGTCAAATTATTCACCTAAATTGACTTTGCTGCATATTTTTAAAAACCTTGGTCTATATTTTCTCAGCTATCATCCCCCTCACTTTTTTTCCATGGAGGATCGCCCACTACGCGAAGTTTATGATAGATCTTCGCAACTGTGTATGGAATAGCAAATGCCAAAAATGCGAAAAAGATGTTCAGCCAAGTTGGTGTAAGAATATCTAAAACTTCTTTCATGTTAAAGCCTCTCTTATTCTAATGTAGATTTAATGATGGCGCCATTTCTACTTATCGTTGCGTCAACCTTAACCTCGATTTCTGCCTTTTCAAAGTAATTTTCACCAAAATCCCAATTATCTTCCACTTTTCCCCATTCATCAGGGTCTTTGATACTTAAGTATTTTCCAAAACGAAAGACATCAGTTTTCAACTCTTTTTGGACCCTTTCAATCGCCAAGTCCGTAAAATAACGTATAGAGTCTTCTACTCCTTCTTCAGTTTGCCTTATCTCCTCTTCACTCAATAAATTTACTGGTTTAAAGGTTTCCGGTATAGATCCAACCGTTTCAATTTCAACTGTAAATTTAAATTGCCTATCACCTAAAACGGTTGGTTTGATCTTTGAATTGACGATATCCATTTCATAAACAACAATTTCATCGTCCACTTTCGCTTCCAGTAGCCCACCTTCAATCTCACCAGTTATGAAATTAACTCCTTCGGTTGCTTCTTCACCAATAAAACCGACTAGCTTATCTGTTTGCCCATTTATAACAGCATGTCCAGCGATTTTCACTTCGTTGTCACTTAATTTCGTTATCATTTGTATGATGAAGCTTTCTTTACCAAGTAGAAATTCATGAACATCACCAATTCTTGTCGGTGGAACCATTCTTGCATTTTTAAAATTATTTTTCGAAATTGATTGGATATACATAGTTGGTAGGTTTTCATTTTCTGGACTAACTTCAAGTATATCCTTTGCTTTCTCAGGCGTAATCATAATCTGCGTCCCTCGTCTCATTTCTGGAAAGCGAAGAAAATAATCAAGAACATCTGGAAAATACTCTGATTTTGCAACATCCTCTGATAGAACAATTAACTTTATATGTTCAAAAAATGGAGAACGACTTGTGATTGCAGCGACTCTTCTTACTGTTTCAAATATTGTATTACCTTTGGATTCAATGTTTTGGTAGGCTTGGCCTTTACCAGTTCCCCCGCTACTTCCTTCTGCTATTGCTGACGGTACCACAAACTGCTGGGTTAATTTAAGGTCACCTTTATTCTTTTTATCATTGTCTTCAAGGTCTATTCCAGCTCCTATAACAAACCCTCGTTGTTCAATCTCAATTGAATCCCAGCACCCCGTAGTAATTACTAGTATTAAGAAGACGAATAGTAGCTTAACTCTATGCATGTTTTTTGCCCCCTCTTATACGTGTTACGATAAAAAACAAAATGGGGTAAATAACACCAAAGAAAAATCCAATAAGAGCAATAACTTTTCCTAATAATTGTATTTGATTTGTATTCTCTGGTATCATAGCCACTAAATAGACTACTGGAGAGGATATATAGATTAAGGTGCTTTTTTTTATCTTAAATAATGATTTAAATAAATGAACAGAAATATCTAGTGCCATAGATGCGGTATTAAATACAGTCATGATCCATACTGTAAAAAAAATCGACTCAAACCTTTCAACAAATCCACCTGGAGCTTCTATCTCTTTTGCAATTTCAATGGTAGGATAAGTAATTTCTGAAGTAGCAAGGGTACCAAATACACCGATTGCTACAGTATAGATAATCAGATATAAGATAAGTGGAATCCCTATCCCAATCATTGTCATTTTAGGTGCATCCTTTGGTTTATTCATCAGAGAAACATATGAAAGGATGATAACATACCCGACAAATGAAAAGATGGTTTCTTGTGCTCCTTGAAAATACCCCAAAAGTGGGGTAGTAAAAATTGGTCGTAAATTTTCTGGTTGAAATAATGAAACATTAAAAACTTGGACGAGCAAAGTAATAGCCAAAACGATGGGCAAAAACATCATATTTAGTCTTAATAACGCAATCCTTGATCCAGAAACAGCATAAATTAACACTAAAAGAAATGTAAGCGCAACGGCTTCAATTGGAGTTTGATCAAACATATATAACTTTGAAATATTAGCTATTACTCTTGTTTCGAGAGCACAAGTAAAAAGAAAAGTCATCCCCAAGATAGCGGTTAACACTCTTGCCACAGGTTTAGTCATAGTAATGGTTGTATATTCTAAAAAAGACTTATGTGGGTAAGCTGAGATCATTTTTGCCAAGAACCAACCAAAAAAAATAAAAAATGCTCCACTTCCTAAAAGTGATATCCATCCATCAGAGGTTTTTGTATGAGTGGCAATTAATCTTGGTAAGGTAAGTATTCCAACACCAATCATCATAGAGGCTACTATATAAACTAATTCCTTGCTACCAATTTTCTCATCAGCATACTCAAAGGGTTTCACGATTTCATTCCTCCTTGTTCATACGCTTATCATCCACGGTTTCCATGTGCACAGGTCTTTTAGTCAGAAACGTTAATGGTGCACGGAATACGAGATCTTTCCAGTCTTTATAAAAACTTGGCGCAAATGGCACAGTATAAGGAACTCCAATTGATTTTAAGTTTGCCATATGGATATTTATCATAATATAAGTCAAAATAATTCCGTAAAATCCAAACACACCTGCTACAACCAGGAAAGCAAAACGCAGCATCCTAATTGAAATTGCAAATGAATAAGAAGGAATTACAAAGGTAGAAATAGCCGTAACTGCAACTACAATAACCATGATTGGACTAACAATCCCGGCACTAACAGCAGCTTCACCAATAACCAATCCTCCGACAATCCCAACCGTCTGACCTATAGGCTTAGGTAAACGAATTCCTGCCTCACGTAAAATCTCCATCGTTACTTCCATAAATATTGCCTCAAAAAGAGAAGGGAAAGGTACTCCTTCTCGTGTAGCTGCAATTGAAAAAGCTAGTTTCGATGGTATCATTCCGGGATGGAAGGAAACTAAAGCCACATATAAGCTGGGCAAAAATAACGCCACAAATGCACAAAAATATCTTAAAACCCTTATGAGGGATCCTATATACCAGCGTTCATAATAGTCCTCTGGTGACTGTAAGGTTTCAGCGAACGTTAACGGCGCAAGGAGCACAAAAGGTGTCCCATCTAGGAATATCGCTACCTTTCCTTGCATTAATGCAGCAGCCACTTTATCTGGTCTTTCCGTATTTTGAACTTGTGGAAATGGTGATAAAAAGTTGTCTTCAATCCACTGTTCAACATAACCAGTTTCTAGGACATCATCCATATCAAGAGTTTTCACCCTTCTCTTTACTTCTTCAAGTATTTGAGGATGAATGATTCCATCGATATATGAAATGACCAAATCATTTTTGGATCGTCTGCCTACTTTATAGGACTCAAAGCGCAAGTTAGGATCTTTAACTCTTCTTCTTAAATGAACGGTATTTGTTCGTATATTTTCAGTGAATCCATCTCTTGGACCACGAACAAGTGCTTCTGTAATTGGCTCTTCAACGCCACGGCTTGCCCATCCTTTTGTTCCAATAATTAGGATTTGGTCCAAGCCATCAATCATTAATACTGTATCTCCAGAAAGGATTGCTAACGATAAATCATCTAGTGTATCTGATATCTTCATTTCAGCGACAGAAAGAGTCTCGTTTTTGAAAAAAGCTATAAGCTCTTCATAATTTAAATTCGTCCCGGATAATTTGTTAGTTTGCGATTGGAGGTTTTTGATTATAAAGTTGTTGACTGAATCTTTATCCACTAGTCCATCAAAATTCACAATAGCAAGTTTATACTCACCGATAGTTAATTTACGGATCACAAGGTCAGATGGTGATGCCAGCATTTTTTCAATATTATCTATATTCTTCTCTAGATTGGAGACTAAAATAGGGGAAAAGTTTTCAGCTTTTTTTTCATAACTATGTTGTTGTTGACGTTGAACCTTTCTCCTAAAAAGACCGAACAAATTAAACACCTCTTAAAAAAATAAATCTTTCCTATTATGTCATTTTTCTCTAAGCGTAAGTTACTTATGCATCTATGCCTAAAATAATATATATAACGGTCTATTTTTTATCCACCCTGAAAATACCTAGGTTTATTAGTTCCATTCGCTACGATCCACTCGCTTTCCGCTCATTCCACACTGAGGGGTAACCATTTTCATTCACCATGGTGAGAATATTATTTAGCATAAGTGTCTACCCTGAAAATAACTTAGTTTGCGGAGTTCCATGAGCTGCGATCCACTTGCTTTCCGCGGGGTGGTCCGTGAGCCTCCTCGTCGCCAGGGGCGGGCTTCTGCGGGGTCTCACGAGACCACTGGATCCCGCAGGAGTCAAGTGGCTCTCCGCTCATTCCACACTTAGTGAGTACACTATTTTCATCCTCCATGGTGCTAATTTTAGTTAGCATAGATGTCTACCCTGAAAATAACTTTAGTTGTGGAGTTCCATGAGCTGCGATCCACTTGCTTTCCGCGGGGTGGTCCGTGATGAGCCTCCTCGTCGCCAGGGGCTCAGCTCCTGCGGGGTCTCACGAGACCACTGGATCCCGCAGGAGTCAAGTGGCTCTCCACTCATTCCACACTGAGGAGGAAACGTTTTTTCCATACACAATGGTGCGAAATACTTAATTTAGCATGGATGTCTACCCTGAAAAAAGAAATGCGGAAGGCGCTCGTTCATCGGCGACAGGCATAAGGCAAGCCGGCTGGAAGGTTGCTCTTTAACCTTCTAGGGTGGATTGACTTAGACCTGAGAGCCGATAGCGCCTGGAGCTAGACACTAAGCTAAGTATAATTTTTCATACTCATGGTGCTAATTTTAATTAGCATGGAGGTCTACCCTGAAAATAACTTTAGTTGTGGAGTTCCATGAGCTGCGATCCACTTGCTTTCCGCGGGGTGGTCCGTGAGCCTCCTCGTCGCCAAGGGCTCAGCTCCTGCGGGGTCTCACGAGACCACTGGATCCCGCAGGAGTCAAGTGGCTTCATTCCACACTGAGGAGGAAACGTTTTTTCCATACACAATGGTGCGAAATACTTATTTAGCATGGATGTCTACCCTGAAAATAAAATTGGCCAGAAGGCAACACTAAATAAAGGGTACCTTTTTGGTTTTTTAAAAAAGTTCCCTACATATATTTGTATCTAAATATTATGGTTGATTTTTAAGCGGACTGTAATGGATGTCTTATTTCGTATCCTAAATTTGTTAAGTGTTTGATAGCTTTTTTCTTTTTCACTTCTAAGGCCTTCTCACTATAGTAATTAGAACCAAGTTCTTTGTAACTCTCTTTTCTAGTTAATAAGTGATAAGCAATGACTAAGATTTGATGTGCAATGGCGACTTTTGCTTTGTTGGTACCGCGTCTTCTTTTTAATCGTTGGTATTTCGCAGCTAAATAACAGTCTTTTTTCCGAGTAGCACTTGAAGCTGATTCAATAAGTGCGCTTCTTAGATATTTATTTCCGTCTCTAGTACGTGCTGTTTTTTTTTTACCTGCACTTTCATTTTGTCCTGGAGCCATACCAGCCCATGCTGCTAAATGAGCAGCGCTTGGGAATCTACTTAAATCTGGGCCGATTTCTGCAATGATATGTTGAGCTGTTTGAATTGCGATTCCCGGGATAGAATCTAACAGTTCAATTTCATCTTTGTATTCTTTTAAGCGTTCCTTTATTTCTAGATCCAACATTTCAATTTGCTTTTCTAAATACTCAATGTGATCAAGTTGACCCTTAAGTAGAAATTTCTGATGAGGCCCAATTAATCCCTTCAATGAACGTTCTAGAAGATCCATCTTCTTACGAAGCTGCTTCTTTGCTAGTTCCGCTAAGAGTGAAGGGTTAGTCTCACCTTTGATTAGTTGGCGAAGCATTAGTCGACCAGAAACACCTAAAATATCAGTAGCTACGGAGCTAAGTTTAATGTTTGCTCCTTCCAAGACCTTTTGAATACGATTAGCTTCCCGGGCACGTTCATCAATTAAACTTCTACGATAACGAACAAGCTCACGCAACTCTCGTTGCTCTCGGTCGGGAATGAAACTCGGTTTTAATAGGCCGTGTTTTAAAAGATCTGCAATCCACTCTGCATCTTTGACATCTGTTTTACGGCCAGGAACTTGTTTAATGTGCTGCGCATTAACCACGTAAGTTTGAAGAGAAGGTTCCAATTCTAATAGATTATAAATTGGTTTCCAGTACACGCCAGTGCTTTCCATTGCTACATGAGTACACTTATTTGACTGAATCCAGTCTACTAGTAAAAGAAGGTCATCGGTCATCGTTCCGAAGGTACGAACTTCTTTACTCTTTGGTGTTAAAATACAAGCTGTAATTGATTTCTTGTGGACATCCATTCCACATACATATTTGCTAATAATCTGCATGAAAAAATCACCTACCCAATATTATAGGAACAATGATTATTAAACGGCAGCTTATTGTGTGATCTACCCTACGTGCTTCTCAAATGAGAGCGACAAAACATGGTACACTTACTAACCGCGGTCCGTCTACCCAACGAGCTCAAGACATCAAGACATCCCGACCTCTACTAATAATCATTGTATTAACTTTATGGGCGGGAACGCATATTTTCATGCGCCATGGTGCGAAAATTTTTAGCATTGGGGTCTACCCTGAAAAAAGAAATGCTGAAGGCGCTCGTTCATCGGCGACAGGCATAAGACGAGCCGGCTAGAAGGTTGCTTTTTAACCTTCTTGCCGGATTGACTTATGACCCCGAGCCGATAGCGCCTGAAGCTAGACACTAAGCTAAGTATAATTTTTCATACTCCATGGTGCTAATTTTAGTTAGCATAGATGTCTACCCTGAAAAAAGAAATGCTGAAGGCGCTCGTTCATCGGCGACAGGCATAAGACGAGCCGGCTAGAAGGTTGCTTTTTAACCTTCTTGCCGGATTGACTTATGACCCCGAGCCGATAGCGCCTGAAGCTAGACACTAAGCTAAGTATAATTTTTCATACTCCATGGTGCTAATTTTAGTTAGCATAGATGTCTACCCTGAAAAAAGAAATGCTGAAGGCGCTCGTTCATCGGCGACAGGCATAAGACGAGCCGGCTAGAAGGTTGCTTTTTAACCTTCTTGCCGGATTGACTTATGACCCCGAGCCGATAGCGCCTGAAGCTAGACACTAAGCTAAGTATAATTTTTCATACTCCATGGTGCTAATTTTAATTAGCATAGATGTCTACCCTGAAAATAACTTAGATGGAACAGTTCCATTCGCTAGGCGAATACACTATTCTCATTCTCCATGGTACGAATTTTTATTAGCTTTTTATATACCTAGTAAATTTCTAAAAAAGACGATTCCATATTGAGAATCGCCTTTTTGATTGTTACTTTTATTCAATTTTCACTTGAGTACTCATGGTCTTTTTTTTGAACAGATTCTAACCCATATCCTGTTGAACTAATTTCCAATACTTCTTCTTCGGCTTGTTTGTTCAAACCTAAATAATATTTCTCATTATGTGTACTATTATTATCTTTTTTCATATAAACCTCCTCTATTGGTATATACAAAGTAACAAACACTATGTTTCTTAGGATTTGATTTAGTGTTCCTCATTTTCCACTTAAATATCTTGTTTTGTAATTCAAAATAAAAAAGAGCCGTTTACAGGCTCTTTTACTCCATTGATTTCAGGGAGAGGCTCTTATTATTTAGACAATTGACTCTCTATTCTTAAAGGATCTTTTCTAGCTACTTCTGTTTGATACGCAGCCTTTATTACAGCCTCTCTCACTCTTTCAACAACCTTTTGGTTAAATACACTTGGAATAATATAGCTTTCATTTAACTCATCTTCAGACACAACACTTGCAATAGCTTCTGCCGCTGCAATCTTCATTTCTTCATTAATGACCCTCGCTCGACAATCTAGTGCACCTCTAAATATTCCAGGGAAGCATAATACATTGTTAATTTGGTTTGGATAATCCGAACGACCTGTAGCCATAACTCTTACGTATGGTTCGGCAAGTTCAGGATCAATCTCAGGATTTGGATTCGCCATCGCAAACACGATAGGGTCTTTTGCCATTTTCTTTAAGTGATCAACTGTTAAAATCCCAGGAGCAGATACTCCAATAAAAACATCTGCCCCTTCAATGACATCTGATAAACTACCAGTTAAGTTGTCTGGGTTCGTCATCTTTGCAAATTCAGTCCAATTTTCGTTGCTGTATTTCTCATCACGATTAAGTGCTCCATTTCTGTCGACACCTATAAGATTTTTCACTCCAGCGCCCATTAGAATTTTTGCACAAGCTGTACCTGCAGCACCGATTCCAGTTAACACGACCTTTATTTCACTCAGCTTTTTTTCAGTTAACTTTAATGCGTTAATTAGTCCTGCTAAAATAACAACGGCAGTTCCGTGCTGGTCATCATGAAAAACAGGAATATCAAGTTCTTCCTTTAAACGTTTCTCAATTTCAAAACATCTTGGTGATGAGATATCCTCCAAATTAATTCCACCAAACGCAGGTGCAATTGATTTCACTATTTGAATGATTTCTTCCGTGTCTTTTGTATCTAAACAAATCGGAAAGGCATCAACTTCCCCCATTTGCTTGAACAACATCGCTTTACCTTCCATTACCGGCATTGCTGCTAGTGGACCAATATCGCCAAGACCTAATACTGCGGTTCCATCTGAAACAACTGCGACTGTATTTCTCTTTATAGTTAGTGAATAAGCTTTATTTGGTTCTTCAGCAATCGCTGTACATACCTGTGCGACTCCTGGTGTGTATACTCTTGATAAATCATCACGGTTTTTAATTGGATTCTTTGATTGTATCTCAATTTTTCCACCTAAATGTAAAAGAAATGTACGGTCTGAAACAGAAACAACATTTACACCTTCTAAATTTGTTATTTTATCTGTTATCGAATGAGAATGTTTTTGGTCATTTACATTAATTGTAATATCACGTATTGTATGAGTTTTACTAGATGAGATGACATCAATACCGACAATGTCTCCACCCATCTCTCCAATTTCTTTGGCTATATCACTAAATGTAATCAGTGTTTTATTAATTTGCATACGAATAATAATATTCATGCTTGAATTTTTAACTTGTGACATCAAATTCTCCCCTTTAATTGAAATCGTTTACATCATAGATATAGTTGTATTATATCTCAATAATGTAATGACTTAAACTACCAATTTAAAATTGTTCCCTCATAATAATTAGAAGATTAGTAGATATCTTTGCCATAAAAGAATAAATTAATGTAAAATGATTACTAATAATGTCAGTTATACCCTATGTAGAAAGGATCACAAATATGCAATCCAATCAAACTCAGATAGAACTAAGGGATGAAATTGAGCGATTAAATCATGTTAATCAGCTGATTTTAGATTCAGTAGCAGAAGGTATTTATGGAATTGATCTCGAGGTAACGTGATTTTTTGGAACAAAGCTGCAGAGTAACTGACTGGATATGTTATTGAAGATTTTAAAACTAATAATCTTCATGACTTAGTTCACCATACCGACAGCAAAGGAAATCATGTTCCAATTATTAAGTGTCCAGTTTACCATACGCAATAGTGGTGACAGCCTCTTTATAAGTGATGATATTTTCTGGAGAAAAGACGGAACCTCTTTTTCTGTTGAATACTCGATTTAAGCCTATGATAGAAAAAGGAAATCATGTTGGTACAGTAATAACCTTCAGAGATATTTCGGAGAGAAAAAAGACGGAGGAAATATTGAGAGAATGGGAAATATGCTAACCTTAAGGAAGTTATCTTACAAGTAACCATGTTAATGGACACTCAGGCAATCTTAAGTAATATAAAAATAGAAAAAGAGTTAACTTCATCCCCTGTAATCATTTATTGTATCGAGAACCAATTAAAACAGGTTTTAATTAATTTATTAAAAAACTCGATTGAGGCCATGAAAAATGGCGGAGTAATTAAGGTCAGTTTAGAAACTAATCAAGAACGATGCAATTATAAAGGTGATTGATGAAGGATTAGGGATTCCCCAAAAGGAGCTTGAGAAAATTGGTGAGCCCTTCTATTCTACGAAGGAAAACGGAACGGGACTCGGCATAATGGTGTCAAATAATATTATTAAAAATAATCATAAAGGTTCATTAGAAATTCATAGCGAGGTCAATAAAGGTGCCACATTTATTATTAAATTGCCTTTTACACCAAGCCTGGATGATATATAAAACTTGTTATACATTACCTCTTTTTTGGCACACTAAAAAATATTACTTATGGACTAATAAAGGATTAATATCTGCACCATGGAGTATCTAAAAAATATTCTCCTAGTGTGGAATGAGCAGAGAGCCAATGAACTCCTGCGGGACATAAGGGGCACAGTGAGACCCCACAGAAGCCCAGCGACGAGGAGACTCACCGTCCCGCCCGCGGAAAAAGCGAGTACAGCGAATGCTTATTTTCAGGTAGAAATGCTAATAAAAGGAGAAACAATGACTAAGAATTTATTTGATTTCCTAAAAGAAACAATAGGTGAGATCGAAGATTTTAATGAGAATAACCTAGAAAGTCTAAGAGAAATAGTACGAAAAACGATTAAATTTTATCAAATGAAATCCTTTGAAGAAACCGAAGAAACAGACAAAGGTAAAATTAGTTTTTTACATATTCACTCAATGGCCGAAGAAAACCTCTTAACTAAAATTGTGGAAATTGCTCTTAATTCGGAAAAGGATATTGAGTTTGCATATCAAGGTAATATTATAAGAAAATATTAAAACATATCATAATATATTATTAAAAAACCTCCATTTATTTTCAATGAGAGGTTTTTTCCATTTAATCTGACCCGCTCTCTATTTCATTAACAGCTGCGTTTAGTTCCATTTATGTAGTATTTAATGCTAAATTTTTGACATGCTTACTTATCAAATTTACCTTCTGCAATTAGTGAGTTCAATTGGATGTATATACGACGTTCTTGCTCTGAATCCTTTGATTCAGACACTGTTGATAATTGATATAATTTCCGGTCAATCCAACTTTGTAATTTTTGCTTATCCATATATAACCACCTTACTTTCTATTAAATCTCCTACTGCTTTTATTAACAGCTTAGATACTTTTTATACCATGACGATTAGGGAAAAATTATATTTTCTATATCCTCTAAAAAATATTCATTTTAGTTCATACCCTTTGTAAATCAGATCACTAACCTAAAAAAACATTACTTCTTCATGAGTAATGTTTTTATTCACATTTGAAAATAGCTATGTTTTATTGGGAAACGTTGTTTGGATTTGTACAGGATCTGACTGCTTGTGGACGCCATTATGTGTTTCTATAAAAGCACCAGCAGAGAAAATATCACTGTCGTTTATTAATTATGTCGTTGAATAACTATCCGACTAGCCTGTGTAATAGACTCTATTTGAATTTAAATACAAATCTTATCCACGTTCCTTTAGTATTAATCTTGCTGCTTTCTGCCCTGAAACAACAGCACCTTCCATGGTAGCAAAATGAGGTTGACGTGTATAATCTCCTGCTAAATATAAACCTTTTACCTCTGTTTTCTGATCTGGTCTCATCCAGTTATGATTAGGCTCAAGGCTATGAAAGTCTTCCGGGTGACTAACTAACCCTATAGTCTGTGATATACGGTTCAATATCCATCCCAAGTTTTTTCGCATCAGTAATCACTTCTTTTAAAATATCTTCTTTTTCCATAGCCAAGAATCTTTCTGGTGGGGTTAAGATAATTGAAAGCCGGCCAGGGACATGTTTGAATGTTGATCTGGATTGCTCCGCAAAACTAGCAAGTGATGTTAAAGGGCCAAAGGTAGTTCGATCATATGGAAGCATTGGTTTTGCTATGTTCCAGCCGATAAATGGAATGGGAATGGTTAATCGTATTCAAACAAATCTTTAATCTGCTATAGCTCTTGTTTTTACAAGAGCTTTTTATTTTTTTATTTTTTAAATACATAG
Source organism: Litchfieldia alkalitelluris (assembly GCF_002019645.1). Lineage (GTDB taxonomy): Bacteria > Bacillota > Bacilli > Bacillales > Bacillaceae_L > Litchfieldia > Litchfieldia alkalitelluris. The sequence continues at coordinate 4,319,026 of NZ_KV917374.1, forward strand.
GTTGGTCGATTTAGCTAATAATAACTTTGTTTTAAAAATGGGCTCTTTCACAGCCAAAAACAAAATATTAGGAGGCAATACATATGTTTAACGGACAACAAGGTAATCAATTTTCTCAAGGTGGGTTCCAAGGAAACGGAACATTTCAAAACCAAGGTAATCAAGGACAATTTTCTACACCTATTGGTGGTGGATCTCATATGATGATGCAACCAGGTTTCGCTGGGACAAATGCACAAGAAGTTTCTCGTCAGAATGCTCAATCTGCTGGGAGTGGATCTAATGTACAGGGGGGATTCCAAGGAAATGGATTTAATCAATCTAATTTCCAAAATCAAGGACAATTTTCTACACCTATTAGTGGTGGATCTCATATGATGATGCAACATGGGTTCGCTGGAACGAATGCACAGGAAGTCTCTCGCCAAAATGCTCAATCTACTGGGAGCGGATCTAATGTTCAAGGTGGATTCCAAGGAAATGGATTTGGTGGAGCTAATTTCCAAAGTCAAGGACAATTCTCAACTCCAATTGGTGGTGGAGCTCAAATGATGATGCAGCCAGGATTTGCTGGCACTAATGCACAAGAAGTTTCTCGTCAAAATGCTCAATCTGCGGGGAGTGGCTCTAATGTCCATGGTGGTTTCCAAGGGAATGGTCAAGGTGCTAGTTTCCAAAACCAAGGACAATTTTCTGCACCAATGGGCGGTGGGGCTCAAATGATGATGCAACCAGGTTTTGCTGGGACGAATGCACAAGAAGTGTCCCAACAAAATGCTCAATCCTCTCAAGGAGGTTCTAATGTCCAAGGTGGTTATCAAGCACAAAATGGATTCCAACAACAAAATGGATTTGTTGGTCAACAATTCTCAGGTGGCGATCAAGCAATGTTCCAACCAGGTTTTGCTGGCACAAATGCTCAGAATGTTGCACAACAAAATTCACAATCCGCTCATAGTGGGATGAACGTTCAAGGTGGATTTGGAAACTTTGGTTCTCAGAATTTCTAATCGCGTATATTTTAACAGGTAAAAAAAATTCAAAAAAAGCCCCTAATAAATAGGGTCTTTTTTTGAATTTACAAATTAGTAGATCTTTTAACTTTGTAAGACTAATTCTAATTCAGGATTTCCTTAACCCCATTTTAACCCGCAACGGTTAAGGCGTTACCCATCCTGATGATGACACGTGGCTGATTTGTTATAGCTCTAACATCACTTAATATTCTCTTTGAGCTTGAGGCAATTCACTCCATGACCAAAGCCATTTTTTACATAGGTTTCTCAGAAAAGATACGTTAATAATAAGAAGGCAGAATATCAAAATTAGGAGAAACTATAATGCATAAAGCTCTTATTAACAATGAAAGCATAGCCTATGAGGATCATGGTTCGGGTACTCCCTTACTTTTAATACATCCACCAGGTATGGGCCAAAAGGTGTTTTATGAACAGTCATCTTTAGCCAATCACTTCCGATTAATTATTCCTGACCTTGCAGGTCAAGGTGACAGTTCCTATAATGGCAATTCAGAGATTTCAATAAGGCGTTTTAGTATGGATCTCATTGCATTATTGGATTATCTTAATATAAAATCCGCTGTTATATTTGGCTTTCAGCAGGAGGAACAGTTGCTCAATACTTAGCTATTCACTTTAAACAACGTGTTCTAGCACTTATATTGTCTGGTGGTTATACTATTGTTGGGAATCCTGGCTGTTGAGAGAAATAAACACTTTTTAGCAAAGGTACTTGCTTATAGTCATACAAAAGATAAAAACTACAGAAAAATACTTAAAGATCATATGATTAAGTCCAATACCATGGTTTGGTCTAAGTATTATTTAGAGTCTTTATTGTTTGACTGCAAGAAAGATATAAAGGATTTAAGTATTCAGACACTCCTTATGTATGGTAGTAAATCAGATCATATTAATACTTATTTAAAATTTTATCAAAACAATCTTCCAAATAGTGATATATACGTTGTGCAAGGAGAAAGTCACCAATTACCGACAAGACAACCAAGTTATATTTATCAAATGCTAGCAGGTTTTATCTTAAACAAAACTTAAATAACCTTTGGAGACCAAGTCCTCCAAAGGTTATTTGTTTATAAAACCTAACTTACACCCACCACATTTGAGACGGTGACTCTTCAATTAGTACAGTTTTTAAATTTGTGACTGCTCTATTAAAGCCTTCATTAATAGACATGATTGGATCTTCATGCTCAATACTTACTACATAATCATAACCATATGTACGTAATGCACTCATCATATCAGACCATTCCTTTAAATCATGCCCACATCCTACTGAACGGAACGACCAAGCTCTTGTACGAACCTCTCCATATGGCTGCATATCTGTTAATCCATACATATTTACATTTTCTTGATCGATATATGTATCTTTTGCATGGAAGTGATGGATTGCATTTTCTTTTGCTAAAATTTTAATGGCTGCAACTGGGTCAATTCCTTGCCACCATAAATGACTTGGATCCAAGTTAGCACCAATGCTATCACATGTTTCTTCACGTAATTTCAACAATGTATACGGTGTATGAACTAAAAATCCGCCATGTAGCTCTAAACCGATTTTAACGTTAAGATTTTTAGCATATTGGCCTACTTCCTTCCAATATGGTATCAGCTTTTGTTCCCATTGCCATTTAAGCACATCTCCATATTCATTTGGCCAAGGTGTAACAGGCCAGTTTGGGTATTTTGCACCTTCATGATCTCCAGCTGTGCCAGAAAAACAATTTACAACAGGTACGTCCATTAAGGAAGCTAACTTTATCGTTTTTAAAAGAGTTTCATGGGACTGTTTTGCAAACCCTTCCTCTGGGGAAATCGGATTTCCATGACAGCTAAATGCACTGATGATTAAATCACGTTCTTTTATCTTTTTTAGATATTCTTCACGTAAGCCTTCGTTTTCTAAAAGACCATCTAAATCACAATGGTTGTTTCCAGGATAACAGCCTGTTCCGATTTCAACTGCATGAAGGCCAGCAGCATGCACTGTATCTAACATTTCTTCAAATGCTTTATCAGCAAATAGTACTGTAAATACACCAAGTTTCATTGTATTTCTCCTCTCTTTATTGGGTTTGAAGACCCTAAATTTGGGTCTCGTTGCCTGTTATACACTCGTAATTTGTTTTGTTTCCTTTGATTTTAAAGCAGCTAAAATTACTGCTAATGACTTCTTTCCTTCTTCTCCATTAATTAATGGTTCTTTATCATTTAACACACAATCAACGAACTTTTCAATTACATGAGAATTATTTTGACCACCTTCAGCATTAGATTGAATTTGACCAAGCTCATAATTCACTACTTCACCTGTTGCATACTGTACAATAAGTGAATACGTTGGATTGTCTTCTAATCGAAGAATTGCTTTTTCACCATAAATAATCGTTGAATTGTCCTCTTTACTTACGTAAGCCCAACTCGCAGCAAGTGTTCCAATGATTCCGCTTTCGGTTTTTAGAACGCACACTGCATTGTCATCAACATCTGCAAAGTCTTTTGCACTTGTCTCCACAAATGCTCCAACCTCAACTATCTCTTCACCAAGAACATATCTTAATAAATCTGTCTTGTGAACCCCTAAATCTCCCATTGCTCCTATAAAAGCTTTCTCCTTGTTAAAGAACCAGCTTTCCTTGCCATCAACACTCCAGCCTTCAGGACCACCATGGCCAAATGCAGTGCGGAAGCTATAAATTTTTCCTATTTCCCCACTTTCGATCAGCTGTCTTGCTTTTTGATGAGATTTCACAAATCGTTGGTTGTGAGCAATCATTAATTTCTTTCCGCTTTTTTCAGCAGCAGCAATCATAGCATCTGCTTCTTCATTAGAAGTAGCCATTGGCTTTTCACATAAAACATGGACACCTGCTTCTAATGCTGCGATTGAAATCGGGGCATGTAAATAGTTAGGTGTACACACACTCACTGCATCAACTTCTCCGCTTGAAAGAAGTTCTTGATATTTTGTATACGCTTTTACAGAGTATTTTTCTGCAACCATTTTTACACGTTCTTCGTTACTATCACAAACTGCAACAATTTCAACATTTGGATTAAATGCATACTCTGGTAGATGTCTATGTTGTGCTATACTTCCACATCCAACAACACCAACTTTTAATTTTTTCATCAATTCATCCTCCACATCCCTTATTATTTAACTGCTAATTTCTCAAGTGGTTGAGCGTTTCCATATAAAGGTCTCTTGCGATCAACAGGTGAAGCCCACTTTACTGCATTAATAATAACTTGTTGAATTTCTTTATTATGGTAGGTTGGATACGTTTCATGTCCTGGGCGGAAGTAAAACACCTTCCCATTTCCTCTTGCATACGTACAACCACTACGGAATACTTCTCCACCTTCGAACCAACTTGTAAAAATAAGCTCATCAGGTGCTGGAATATCAAAATGTTCACCGTACATTTCTTCTTTTTCTAATTCGATAAATTCCCCGACACCTTCAACAATTGGATGACTTGGTGCAACAACCCACAGACGTTCTTTTTCATCCGCTTCACGCCACTTTAAATCACAACTAGTTCCCATTAACACTTTAAAAATCTTCGAAAAATGACCTGAATGTAGAACAATTAACCCCATTCCATCTAACACTCGTTGTTGTACCTTTTGCACTACTTCATCTTTCACTTCATCATGTGCTAAATGGCCCCACCATATCAAGACATCTGTATTTGCAAGAACTTCATTTGTTAATCCATGTTCAGGCTCATCTAAAGTAGCTGTTTTTGTGTCTATCCCTACTTCACTTAAAAATCCTGCGATTGCTCCATGAATCCCGCTTGGATAAATTTCACTAACAACAGGATTTTTTTGTTCATGTCGATTTTCATTCCAAACTGTTACTTTTACCACTACAACCACTCCTTCAATCTTTATGTATTCATTATAAAAAAACGGTAAAAAAATCGATATGCTCAATATTGTCGTGTTTTTATCCAAAAGTGTCTTCCATATTATTACCAAACTTTATTTAATCATAAAATAAAGATAAAATTTGTACACTTTATATTTCCAAAAATGATATTCTTAAAGAGGAGGTGGCGCCGTCATGGATATAGAAGAGAACATTCAACATACATATGATGATCCTGTAAATGAAGAAGTAATCTACCAAAACCCTTTACTTTTTCTTAAAATCTGGGAAATTAGCTCGGAGGTAGATTACTTTGATACACTAGAAAAATGGCCTTGGCATTTTCATAAAGAAGTTGAATTTCTTGCCGTCATTGAAGGTCATCTAGGGGTTCAAAGTAAGCAGGATTATACGATACTCGGGCCAGGTGATGTCATGATTTTAGGAGCCTCGCAGCCACACCGAACACATAAACCATTTCAAGATAATCTCCGTTATGTTGTATTCCAGGTTGATCTGGTCAGACATTTTGATGAAAGTACAATGCCTTATTTGTATTCTTTCTCTGAATTAACCAGGCCACTTGATGAATTGAACTATATTTTCAAAGAAAATCAAAATTCACGAAAAGAAGCTAATTCTCTCATTGTTGATATTTATACAGAATCACAAACACAGCAAAAAGGATATGAAATGGCGATTAGTTATTCAATCAGAAAACTAATGCTATTATTATTACGAAATGATACGAGAAATCTTTTGAATTATACAGATGAGACAGACTTATCTCGCTTAAAACCGGTATTAAACTATATTGATTCACATTTGACTGATAAAATTTATGTAGAAGAGGTTAGTGCATTAGTTAACTTAAGCTATCATTATTTTATTCGATATTTTAAAAAGGTCATGGGATTATCATTCCTTGACTATGTTAATTACAAACGAATTAAAAAATCTGAGTTATTATTACTAACGAGTAAACTAAGTATCATGGAAGTAGGTTATGAGGTAGGAATATCTAATATGGCCCAATTTTATAAGCTTTTCAAACGACATAATCAATGTTCTCCGAAAGAATTTAAAGAGCGGATGCAAAATGAAGTGGTTTAAGAAAATGCCTCGCATGTGAGGCATTTCTCTTTGATAAGTCAGTTTAAAATGATGTGATTAATGCTCCATTTTTATGTACAACTGTCATTAATTCACCTGATTTATTTTGAAAAGTTGAGGATTGCCCATACGGTACTTTTAATGTAAAAAGCTTACCTTGTTGGTCGAATTCCACTGTAAAGTGATCAGCAGCACCTACAACTTTCACTTCAGAAATGCGATATTCACCTGAAATTCGAAGGGTTTGTCCAATGAGAACCATTTCCTTCATTAAATTGTTCTCTTTTTTTAACTGTTCAACAGAGACATCAAACCGGTCTGCAATCCCCCATAAAGTATCTCCTGGATAAACAGTATACAGTTCTTCTTCATGTAAGTTTTCCTTTTGAATGATTACTTCTTGCCCAATCATAAGAAGGTCAGAGTTCATTTGATTTAACTTTTTAAATTCACTCACTGTTATTTCATGTTTTTTTGCTAGGGCATATTGTGTGTCTCCCTTTTTCACCTTGTAAATCTCTCTGTCATTTATAATAGGTAATAAGAGTTTCTCCCCTATTATAATTTTATCGGAGTCTAGATTATTCACTTCTTTTATATGTTCAATTTTTACTTGATACGTCTTTGATAAACTATACAACGAATCATTTGGTTTCACTGTATATTCAGTATAATTATTTGCTCCTGCTTTACCGTTTAACAATAAAAGTGCGGTTATCGCTCCCGCTATTGTAGTAGCCGCAAGTTTTTGATTTCTAGCCCTGATTTTTTCTTTTCTAGCTCTTGCTATTCGGTATTTTCTCTTTGTTGTAATCGTATTCAATTTTCATCTTCCCCCAGAAGTTCAATAGATAATATAATCTTTATAATTTACGAAGGGGTAAAGAAGTTTTTGGGGGTTATTCTAAAAAATTCCTATGAACCCTATTTATGGGTTCAATAACGTAATTTAGTTAATCATGTGTTTTTACACCGTCTAGCTTTTCTCATTGTTTCTATAGTATTAAACTATTTTCATACTTTCTTATAAACGTACTCTTTATACTTCACAAATTTATGCTTTTTATAGAATTCTTCGGCAACTATATTTCCAACCCAGTAGTCTAAGTCTACCAACCAGATATCTTTCTTCCAGACTTTATAAATATACTCCATTTATTAATTTCCATAACCTTTTTTTCTTTTGTTTTCTAAAATACTTATTTGATTTACATAGTTATTTCCTTTTTTATTATGTTATGTTTCACATTTATCCAATTTCAAATAAAAAAACGCTATCACTAGCGTTCAAAAAAATGCTCTTATTTTCTTTCTTTTTTTATTAATGTGTCAACTAACCACTTAATGAAGGCTGCTTTTAAAATATATATGGGAAATGAATAGACATAGCGCCAATTTTCTAATTTATATATCCCAAGCCAGACAGTAAAAGGTTCAAAAATAAATGTGAAAATGAGAGCCATAACTATATTTGCAATGATGAATTTTTTCCACCTTGGAAAATACTGATATAACAGCATATGTGCAACAATTATTATTCCTTGATCAATCGGTAATAATCTTGGCAATATATTTACAAGTTGATAAGGATATGACCAAAGATGTATTTCTACCCCTATATCATCCAGCATCAAGACCAGGATCATGAGTAGTGTTCCAAATAACAATATCGGAGTAAGCCTTTTCTTATCCACCAATCTCCACCAGATAAACCAAGGAATGATAAGAACAAACAATAGTAACCACCATTGAAAGGTAAACAAATTTTCTGTTAACCAATAGTCTAACTTCATTTCATAAACCTGATGATGCATATTTCGTATATCTTCGAAGGATGGACTTTTATCCGTCATAATAATTTTTCCTTTAATGAGCTTATTTTTTATTGATACTTTTATTTTTAACAACTTTGTCCTATTTTAGCCTTAATACAATGTGAAGAGCACACCCCTTTCAACTGAGTAGTTCCGTTTTTGAAGTACAAATTAGAAAATAACAGTTCAAAAATGGCTGCTATTTTATTGTGTAATCTTAGATATACTCCCTTGTTAAAATTGCAGCCTTTTCATAAATGACAATTTTTATAAGATTATTCTGTAAAAATGTTATTCTATAAACAGAGCTTAATTAAAGGATCATAGCAAGTCCGAGATACGTAGTATACATATATTGGATACTACGTATATTTTTAATCACGGTCACCTTTGAAGTCATCGCTTTTCGTTTTTAATACGCAGTAAATAAAATAGAGGAAAAGATTTCCCTTAATTCATAAATAGCATTGAAAACAGCATAAATAGAGGGAGAAATTTCCCTAATTTGACTAGAAACACTTGAAAATAGGTGGTTTTGTTTTATATAAGTGGAAAAACTCCCCCTATTTACCTCAAAACCTGTTCTAATCTAGAAATAGCGGAAAAATCTACGCTTATTTTTTTCGCTAGGTAAGGACATGGGTTTTTATTTTAAAAAACTGGGAAAAGAATGACAAAACCATAATGGATAATATCCCTTATGGTTTTGCTGCCAATCCGCAAGTCACTTCGCTACATAAATCACATAGTTCAGTGTATTGAAATGGTATACGTTATTATATCAACGAAAAATAGCATACGAAATATAATGCGAATTTCGTATGCTAAAAGTATTGTTTTTTTCTTATTTTGTACTCTTATAACTGAATTACTTAACTTTAAACCGGTGTGATTTACAGACCTACTTTATATAAGAAGTTTTCATCTTAATTGTTCTTAGTAGCCTACAAACGAAGTACCAACAATAATTAAAAGGATGAACAGTACAACAATTAACGCAAAACTGTTATTCATTCCTAATAACACCTCCTTATGGTGTGTTACATTAACATCATATGAATGTGTCGCTTTATTGAAAGGGCAGGTGCCTAAATTTAGCCAAAATTAGTGATTTCGCCGTGACATTTATCTTTTTTACAAATGTTATAATCAATGGTTAAAAAAGGAACTGAAAAAATCCACATCTTGTGTGTTGCTTTAAGAACTCCTTCTTCCTCTTCATGTACATAAAATTCCTCACTCAATGGTAGACGCAGGATGTTATTTTTTACAGCCAAAAAGATGCCTGTGTTGGGTACTTTACTTGTTAGACATAAATCTTTACCAACTTGTTCAAGCTTTAAAATTCCAATCATTGATGACCATGGGAGAGGTAAAGCAATATTCATATATGTATAACCATCTTCTTTATGTGATGAATACAACGCGACAAAACTAACCTCTTCTCCAATTTTACGGATCCAAGCCCTTGTCTCATTTCTTCCATCAATCTTGTCATCAATGGATAAAATGTCTCCAGTCATTTCAACTTCTCTACTAGTTAGTGGTAGGTTGATTTGTTTAGTAATTTTACTGATTAATCGATAACCTCCGGCAAATGGCATAAACCAGGGAAGCCATTTTACCTGTGTAAATAATCGGTAATCCTTTGTGTTCTCATAAAAATCTACAATAGATGGTGATAATTTCTTTACATCTATATCAGGTTCATAAGACTTCAGCTGATCTACCAAACCCTTGTACTTCTTACTACCCAATTTACCGGCTAATACTCCCTCACCAATGATACTTCTACCTCGTATCATGCTTACTGGAAATGTAAGAGGAGCTTTTAAGATAGGAGGCGTATGAAGAGACCAACCTATTATACCAATTAAGGCAAAAAGAATCGCATTAACGATACCGTGGAACCTCAGCATAAAATCGATTGTGATTATAAACTGATTTGAAAAATTACTAAAAGCGTACAAAAGAGAAAAAACAATGGTTATGCCTAAAGTTGAAAATGAGAATCGAATGAATAACTTTTGTATCCTACTTTTAATTGGTGCCTTAAAGGCTAAAAATATTAAACCGTAGATCGCAAATATATAGATTAGGACAGATATTACCTCCAGTATTGGCGAAAAGGAAATCCCTGCTGCGACTATAAATGGTGAAAGGATTACCGACCAGCCTCCCCAGATATAAAGAGTTGGTTTTATGATACGACCTAGCCACCCTACAAAAATTGGAAGTAAAAATGCTGAATAATGAAAGTGTATACTCGTTAACCAAGTTATGATAGGCGAAAATCCTGTATTGATATTCATTTCAAAGGCAAAAGACCATGCTCCGCCAATAGCTAAATATAGTAGACCGATATCGATCATAAATTCCTCGAGAGAAATAAATCCCCTTTGAACAAACCTATTCATTCCATACAATGCAACCATGATCGTAAATAAGAAATATACAGTTACCAGAATTCCATCCCATGCAGTTTGACCAGAAATTTGTAAAACGAAGACAGACAAAAATGCTGGAATCGATATTAAAGGAAAATACGTTTTAATCCAGACCTTTTTTTCTTCTTTTAAAATTAAATGAAGCGTGAGTGGAATATAAACAAGTTGTGCTATTGTAAGCATCAAAAAATACCAAGGACGTACGTTTAGGAAAAACAGAAGCAGAAACAAAATGAAATTGAGGAGTGCTAGTTTACGAAACGTCATTTCTTCTAAACTCTCCTTCATATGAAAAAACCTTACCAATCAACGGATTTCGCACAGAAACTATTATCTCATACATCTGATTCTCATCATTGTATTCCTCCTTAACAGTAGCAATGCCCTGGAATACTTTTGGCAAAGGAATTTCTACTCTTCCGAGAACTAAGCGTTGATGTAGTGAGGTAATCGTTAAACCACCTTGCGGAGAAACATTAAATGAAAGATCCGAATACACAAGATGAGGCTCACCTAGGTAATCTTTTATTATTTTCCTGCTATGGTCAAGACTCATCAGTGCATTAAAATACCGCTTTTTATTTCGAAAGTGAAAAATTCGTTCCCAGTGAATTTGTTCCTCACCATGCTTACCTACCCTATACGTATTTTTTATCGAAAATGGAATGTTTGTCCCATGCTCTGGAAAAAGCAGCTTGAATTTAACTCCCAAATAAAAAAGAGGAAATAACCATATATGACCTTCGTCAATTTTCCTCATTTTTCCCTTGCCATGAAATGGGTTATCGTATGATATTTCATATCTCTCTTGCAATTTTGGATGTAGTTCGTTAAATTTATCACCCAGTATCTTCTTATAAATAGACATCAAAAGGGCTCCTTATCTTTTCCTGATACAATTTCTTGCTGTAGGTATATCTTTACTAATCATAAAGCCAATTACCGAGAGGATGAATAATGCTAGATTAAAGGTTAATGGATTAAAAGGATGAATGAGAGCAGTAGGGTTACTAATAACGGCAGAAACTGTTAGTAAAGGAAAAAGAATCATTTGAAGACCAAATAATCGTCTTCGTTTTCTAACTAGAAGCCATACTACACTAAAAATTACTTCGCCTATCCCAATTATGTTAACCATCATCATTGCTTGCTTTAATGACAGCGATAAACCTTCTTGAACCATTGCTACTTCATCCTGATGCATATAGATTAATTTTGGGATTAATCCATGATATAACCAAATCACCATAAAGCAGATACTGATTGTCCAGTAACTAAAAAATCTTACGTATTGAGAAAATGGCGTCTCTCCTTTTTCAAGCCACCTTTTCAACACATCAAAGCTTAACGCAGTTCCCCACCCCATGAGAGGCCGAAAGCTAAGTGTGTCTATCCATTGCCCAAGAATGCCGAATTTAGGCTGATAATCGTATTGAGTTAAAAAAGTAATATCGTCTTGATTTTGTTGATACTTCCAAAATCCCTTGCCTTCACGAATAATAGATAATTTCTGGTCAGTTCCAAAATGTAATGACGATGTTCTTGAGCCATCTTTTCCATGATAGCTACCAACACTTCTACCCCATCCTTCGATCGCAAGACCAAACCCAATATTTGTTTTATATGAAAAATGTTGAGGTTCATTATCCTTTTTTGGCAAATAAGTAATCGATGAAAACCGGCGATCCCACTGTTCATGCAATTCAGGTGTTTGAGTAGCTTCCCATAATTTATCCATTTCTGTCTGTATTGGTATTTCAACATAAATGGGTTTACGTTTCATTAATTTCACATCCAATTAAAGTAACATAGATTAATAGCATTATTTTACCATAATTGAGAATTTAATAACTAATTTGACGAATAAAAGCGATTCTATTTAAAGAATCGCTTTTCCCATTCTATCGACAACTTACAAGAGCTCCGTCAGTTTCAGAGATGATGATTCCTAAACGTTGAAGGTGTTTACGGATACCTCCACGTTCCCATGTTCTAAAAATAGGAATCTCTAATGTTCTTTTCGGATAGAAAATTCCTACCCTTGATAACTCATCAAATGTAAATCCTTTTGAAACATAGTTTTCGATTTTTTCATCACGCTTATTAATGATAGCGAGATATCTTTTCATCGCTTCCTTAAATTCTTGTTTCGAAAACACACCCTTTTGATGCCCGGTTATATAGGTATCAGCATCAAGCTCAAGAAGACGCTCTCCAGACTTTATAAAATCTTCAATATCCCCATCTGTCCCATTATACCAAGGTCCAAATGCAGTCATATCGTAATCACTTACAAAAGCTACTCCTAGATCAGGAAAATATGGAGATGCAAGACCCGAAGTGTGGCCAGGGGTATGAAGCATAATTACCTTTATCCCACCAAAAGAATATTCGGTCTCATAGTCATATGTACCTGAGATTTCACCAAGATTTTGTATCCATTCAAGTGGAAGATTTTCTTTCCATAACTTTATTCCTTCTTCACCCCATTCTTGGTAAACACCGTTACTCCTTGCGATTCCCTCAATAGTCCGAGCTGTTTCATATTCAATTGGATTCATCCACTTTTCTGCATTTGGAAATAGATGATTATGCTGCGTATGATCAGGATGGTAGTGAGTGTTGAGTATTAACTTGACACCATACTCTTCTTCTACTTTTAAAAGATCTTTCGGATTAGCACCCGTATCAATTAATACCTTTTCGTCGCAATTTAAGTATAAGCTTCTTGAAAATGGGACTTTACTATTTTTGGGTCCTTCCACAATGATAAGGGGGCCAATGCTTTGCATCTTTTAATCACCTCTGTGTTTTTTATAATAATGAATGAGCGTTCAGTCAAGTTATTATAACATATTCTGTATATTATTGTAAAAAAGATTTTCAAACAAATAACTGTGATACAGCAAATACAGCTTCTGTTCCTAGTCTTTTTTCTAAAATTGATTTTGTATTGATTACCCCATCATTTGCCCAATGGTCGTCCATTCTTAAGACCTAAATGCACTTCTATCAATCATTCACTCTTTGGTTTTTCTCGGTTGAGAATATGTCCAATGATTACACATAACATCATCAAGCCTGTGAACAACCCACTATTGTCTGTTTCAATATCCGTAAACCGAGGAAAAATGTACAAATCTAAAATAAAAATGACTATTGTCATATTTAAAAGGATTTTATATATCATAGAAATCTCCTTTATTATTATAAGATTATGTATTAATTCTATTAAAAAATAATTACCCTTTATAGAATTGATGATAAACATTCATATAAAAATGATAGAATCTTACTAGTACTAGATGATAGGAGATTATAAAATGAATTATTTTATTCGTAGTGAAAATGAAAAAGACTATGCTGGGATTAGAGAAGTTAATATTGTTGCATTTAATAAAGAAAATGAAGCAAAGCTAATCGAAGCCATTCGAGGGTCTAATCTGTTTATACCTGAATTATCTTTAGTGGCTGTATCTGAGAAACAAGAGATTTTGGGACATATTCTTTTTAGTGAAATCATTTTAGCAACTGAAGGAGGGGAAATACCTACAATTGGTCTTGCTCCAATGGCAGTAAAACCTGAATATCAGAACATGGGGATAGGTTCTGCACTTGTTAAAAGAGGGTTAGATCTTTGTAAAACTCTAGGTTATTCTCATGTTTTTGTTCTTGGACATCCGAATTTTTATCCTAAGTTTGGATTTGCAGCTTCTTCCCTATATGGAATAGAATCACCTTTTCCAGTTCCTGAAGAGGTCTTTATGGCGATTGAAATAGATAAGGATTCCCTAAGTGGCCTACAAGGGAAGATTAAATATCCACCGGCGTTTAGTTCTGTTACCTAATAAAATAAGCAAGTAGAGCTTAAGAAAACTAATTGTCTAACCTGAAAATACTTATTCTTGGAATTCCATTCGCTACAGTTCACTCGCTTTCCGCGGGGCGTGCGGTGAGCCTCCTCGTCGCTGTCGGCTCCTGCGGGGTCTCACTTTGCCCGCTGCATCCCGCAGGAGTCGAGTGAACTTCCGCTCATTCCAACTGTGTTAACACTTTTCATTCTTCATGGTGCAATTACTCATTCGCATAACGGTTTACCCTGAAATAACTAAGGATGGAAAGTTCCATGAGTTGCGCTTTCCGTGGGGCGGTCCCACAGAAATCGAGTAGTACTCCAGCTTTCCACACATGGGGGAGTGAACATTTTTAATAAACAGCATATGTTTTAGAACTTAGTTTTCCCTAGTATTTATAATATCCCATCTTTCTAATGAATATTTCTTAGTTACAGGAAAACCAAAATAATAATATTTAATTGTCATACTCTCCATCAGTTCATCATGGAATTCAACTTTTATTCCATAGTGAATGGGAGTCATCTCTTTTCTTTCTATGGCCTTCATACTTTCTTGTGGAGATAAACTTGGAAAAATGTATTTTTCATCAATTTCAGTAAATCTAATCAATGGATGATCCAATCCACTTTGTACCAAATGTCCAGTATCATAACTAATTCCTAATTCTAACGAGTCAGGTGTTTTATTATTGTTTATTGTGACTTCTCTGAGTTTAATCCTATTAAAGCCTTCATTACTAACCTCAAAAACTATATCTATTTTCCCGTTTTCATTTGTTGTAGTAAAAATCCCATCCATCTTCAACGGATTACTAAATTGAATAAAAGCTACAAAACTTAGAATTAAAATTCCCAGAATTACAATTGTGAATTTCTTAGACAACAAACCCCTCCCTTAATCACATTATCTTTTTGTTCTTTTGTCTGATAGATTTTCTCAATCAATTGACTTCAAGTAGAATACGTTAACTTTTCGAATATTAAGTTGTACTTTCTGTAAAAAAGATGTCACTCTACTTAGTTTACCATGATTTATAAGACCATTCCAAAGCAACCAAGTGAATGAAAACATCCTTATTGTAAATTAATCAACCATGCCATGGCCTATATATTGCCAACTTTCTATATCCGCATAAACAATCATATTGTTTGGAACCCAAGTATTATTAGTTGGAAAATCAACCAAATATACCTCTTTCCCTATATATGAATGATCAATATTTTGTAGCACCATATCTTTAGTCAATGTGACTTTTGATATTTTTGCATCTTTCCATGTACCCTTAATTCGTTCTCGATCTTTATCAGTTAATTGATTCCACACTGTTTCTCTTACATCTTTTTCAAGCTGTTTTCCAGCTTCCTCAATCTTCGTAATATACCATTGATCATTGTTAGTCTCTAAGTAAAATGTAATTGGAGCAGCTATTGAATCATACTTAACTCCATAAATAGCCTTTTCTTTAGTTCTTAATTGTTCCGAAATCATTCTTGAGCCCGAGAATCTAAAATCTAGTGTCCAAGCTCTATTTTCTTCATCACTATTATTTAGTGCTGACCGATAATCAGATGAATACATTTCATATTCCAACTGTTTATCATAAGTGGTCATTGCCTCCAACCAAGTTTCTAAAACAGTCGTTGGATTTTTCCGAAGTGACTTCATGTCGGTAGCTTGAGCAGTTGTTTCTTCATGCTGACCATTTCCTTCAATAACTCCTTCATTATTGGGGTCTTGATTACCTTTTGTTATATATGACTCATTAATTGCAAAGTAAACATATGCCCCCAACATAATGATCAAGCCAAGGCTAACCATATATGATAATAACGGAGTGAAGATATGTTTACTTTTATTTTGGTTGTTAGTTACTGCTATTTTAAAGATTTGTTGCTTTTGATGAACCGTTAAGTCCGCTTTTTTTAATACCGTATTGTCCATGCTTTGGCGTAAATTATTTAACTTTCTATCAATATCCATTATTCCACCCCTAAAACATTTTTCTGAGGCTACTCTTAGCACGCATTAACCTAGATTTTATTGTAGCTAACTTGGTTCCTGTCAAATCAGCTATTTCTTGCAGTTTAAGGTCTTCATAGAAGTAAAAGATAATTACTTCTCTATATTTTACAGGTAGAGCCATTACCTTTTCAGCTAACTCTATTTCTTCTGTTTCTATAAGATTCTCCTCAATAACTGTTTGATTATTAACTAATCCCTTAAAATCCATGTAATCCACTGGAAGAATTCTCCGAAACCATTTGCTTTTAAGATAATCCTTACATTTGTTAACAGTGATTTTAAATAGCCATGTTTTATAAGATGAATCACCTCTAAAATCATCTAGCTTTTTATAACAAGTGATATAAACCTCTTGTGTGATATCTTCTGCAAGTGACCAATCCTTCACATAGGTAAAAGCAAGTCTAGTAATACTGTTACTATATCGTTCAATTAAACTCCTAAGTATATCTTCTTTTGTTTGATTATCCATTTGAACTGGCTCCATTTTTCCTCCTCATGGTTTGAAAAACTATTGTATAGACGATGTAAGATAAAAAATGGATTCATATTTATCGTATTTTTTAATTTGATACACTTATATATAATGTAATTGCAATTAACTAACTATAACTCATTAGATTTTTCTATTTATTTGTAAAATCTTTATGGACAAATAAAATATGCCCTACCTCAGGGAGATAGGGCACTTCAATTATATAACAAAGGGGATGGGATGTTATTATTATGACCATTTTCTTTAACTCTATACTTAGAATTAATCTTTTTTTTAAAATGAGGTATTGGAACAAAATTTTAAGCCATTATATCAAAAATAAAATCTAACTAAGCTCCTTAACAAGTGAACGTCCAACAACCCTACCTGTAAACAGGCATCCTTCTAAAAAGGAACCTTCCAGTGCACGATATCCATGAACTCCTCCCCCACCAAAACCGGAGGCTTCTCCTGCAGCATATAGTCCTGAAATAGGAGTACCAGAATCATTCAACACTTGTCCAGACAGGTTAGTTTGCAAACCACCTAATGTTTTTCGACTTAATATATTTAATCGGACTGCAATTAAGGGACCATTTTTAGGATCTAGTATTTTATGTGGTGGAGCTACACGAATCAATTTATCTCCTAGATAATTTCTTGCGCCACGGATGGCTGTTATTTGCAGGTCTTTTGAAAATGTATTTTCTATTTCTCGATCACGTGCTTTTATTTGTCTCTCTATTGTTTGATAGTCTAACAATTCTTCTCCTATCAATTTATTCATGCCTAAAACCAGATTAGACACATTTTCAGCAACGACGAAATCTTCACCTTTTTCCATGAAAGCTTTGACTGGGGCTGTAGCTCCAGGTAATGCTCTTGCTAATACCTTTTTAATACTTTTACCTGTTAAATCAGGATTTTGCTCTGATCCAGAAAGAGCGAATTCTTTTTCAATTATCTTTTGTGTCAGTATAAACCATGAGTAATCGTAGCCTGTTTTTTGAATAGTTTCCAAGGTGCCTAATGTATCAAATCCAGGGAAATTGGGTGCAGGAAGTCGATTCCCTTTTGCATCTAACCATATAGATGAAGGTCCTGGTAAAATTCTTATCCCATGATTTTTCCAAACAGGATCCCAGTTCTTGATTCCTTCCGTATAATGCCACATTCGGTCTCGGTTGACGATTCTCCCACCAGCATCTTCAGCGATTGAAAGCAATCGACCATCAACATGAGCAGGTACTCCTGAAATCATTCGCTTTGGAGCTTCTCCAAGGCGCTTTGGCCAATTTTTTCGAATTAAATCTAAGTTTGCCCCAATTCCTCCACTTGCAATTACAACTGCTTTAGCTTTAAATTCAAACTGTCCAATTACCTCCCGAGAACTTTCCTCTCCACGAGCAGCATTACTTGGAGTAAGTATAGCTCCGTTAACACCTGTTACATTTCCTTCCTCTATTAATAATTGATCCACTCTTTGTCGTGGACGATAATCTACTAGACTATTTTTCCTTAACTCTTGTACTCTCTTTTCAAATGGAGCTACAATCCCTGGTCCAGTGCCCCATACAATATGAAACCTAGGAACTGAATTTCCATGTCCTTCTGCCAAGTAGCCACCTCTTTCAGCCCATCCAACAACCGGAAAAAAGCGTACACCCATTTTATATAGCCATTCTCGTTTTTCACAAGCAGCAAACTCTACATAGGCTTTCGCCCACTGATATGCCCAAAAGTCTTCATCCTCTAATCGATCAAATCCTGCTGAGCCTATCCAGTCTTGCCACGCTAAATCTTTAGAGTCTTTGATTCCCATTCGTCTTTGTTCGGGAGAATCCACTAAAAACAAACCTCCGAAGGACCACCACGCTTGTCCACCAATAGAGGCTTCGGGTTCTTGATCTAAAAGCAATACCCTATAACCTTTGTCCGCTATTTCAACAGTAGCTACCAAGCCAGCTAACCCTGCTCCCACAACAATTACATCATAGTTCACTTTATCCCCTCCTTACCCCCAACATGTAAACGCATACAAAACATTAAAAACCATGACTGAAAATATATATTAAGTCAAAGTTCATAACATGAAAAACAATTAAATTATCCCCTAAAGGAATTTGTGATCATACCCTTTATCTCTGTTTTAATTTTAAAGACACTCCCGGAAAGTGGGTATTCTCTTAATTCATTTTCATTCATTCCCACTCTAGCCGTAGTGATGAATAATTCGTTTAATTCTTTACCACCAAAAGTACAGGAAGTAACGTTTAAAGCTGGTATAACTATTGAATCAACTTGCTCACCTGTGCTTGGATTCCATCTGGAAACTCTCGCTCCACCCCAATGAGCAATCCATAACATTCCTTCACTATCGATCGTCATCCCATCAGGCATACCTTGTGACTTTGGGATAGTTATAATATCTATTTTGTTTTGTATCTCACCAGTCTCAAGATCATAGTCATAGCGTACTACCTTCTTAGTTGGCGTATCAATGAAATAAAAGTACCTATTATCTGGAGACCAAGCTAACCCGTTTGAAATCCCAATATTATCTAATTTCTTTTCCGCTTTAAGAGATGTATCTAAACAGTATAGTGCCCCTTCATTTATTGGGTCATCTTTCTTCATTGTCCCTGCCCAAAAACGCCCATACGCATCACACTTTCCATCGTTGAAACGATTTGCAGGAAGATGACTTTCAGGGTCACTAATTTTATTAATTTTTCCACTATCGGGATCCATTGAATGAAACCCGTCTTCCAGAGCAAGAATGAGTCCCCCCTTGCTCCTCGGAACAACTGCTCCGACAAGGGACTCTAATTGGATTTGCCTATTCAGTTTAGTTTCTGGATTATAGATATAAATTCTCTTCTCTAAAATATCAACCCAATACAATAAGTTACTTTTATTATCCCAAAACGGTCCTTCTCCTAGAGTTGCTTCTTCATTAATTACAAGTTCTGGTTTCCCTATCAAAATATTTCCCCCTAATATTAGTTGCTATGTAGTATGTATAGTTAATTTTACAATAGTTGCTCTGTTAATGCTTAATATTTAATCAGAATGTTAAATAGACCTGCTGGAGAACCATAAGCAGGTCTATAGAGTACAACTTTAAGTGCCCATTTTAAATTTTAACGATTTTGATCAAGTATTCGATCTCTCCCTTGATTCTCAAGCTGTCTAAATTGACGGTTCCCATTATCATCGAATGGATTGGGATCAGGCGAAATGTTAACATCACCTTCATTTACATTATCAGGTTCGATTTGATTATTCATAATGAAATTTCCATATCCATCATTTTTATTGTTAGTTGTTCCATTCTGATCATATCTGTCTGAATAGTTAATCCTAGTTGTATCTGTTAAATTTTCATTGTTATTTGCAGTGCATGCAGCTAATAAACTAATGGAAGACATCAAAATAAACGTTAAAACAAGTTTCTTCATAATTTTCCTCCTTTGTATTAGCAAGCATTATAAGTATTTGTCTACTATCAATTAATAATTCCCATAAATGAATGAAATAAATCCATCTAATTACAAGGTATTTTTAAAATAAATGACAAAAAAAGACCATACAATTAGTATGATCTTTTTTGTGACGCGCCTTAGAGGATTCGAACCTCTGACACACGTACGTTCTATATGTTTATCAACCGTTGAGCTATACGCTTTTGAACCGTTCATTGTATCGGTCATTTACCGAACTTTCGACATATGTAGTATATCACGATGATTTGTCGATTAAAAGCGAATTTATAAGTAGTCAACATTTGCCAATTCACTGAAGCGCAACTTTACATTCGCCCCTTCCGAATCTCTTATACGCAATTCCTTCGTGATCGGCTCGATATAATGAACGTGACCGACAAGTTCTGCCGTAAATCCATCGCGCCAGTACCTGAAAACTAACATGGCATTAATTTCCATAGCATAATGAATCTTCGCTTCCATTTCTTCGATTTCATAGTAATCCAATATCGGTTGCTCCGACTTTTCTCCGTCGTCCCACGCTTTTCGTAACATAGCGATATGCTCCGGCATAAATAACGAAGTCCATTTCTTTGTTCCGCGATCTTTTATCATACGTATCGTCCTTTCGAATTTATGTGTTAATTATATAAGAACATACGTTTGTTTTCAAGACAAAAAAAGTAGCCGACTTTCGCCGACTAAAAATGACATTTTGGACAAATACTAAAATCGTTTAATTCCGTTCCGCATCTACTGCATTTATCCTCATCTTCGAATAGGTTTTTATTAACCCATTCCTCGTAGTTATATCTGAAACTATCGGGACTATTTAAATATTTAGAGTAGGTTATTTCGCCTGGCTTCTTTTCACGTTTCATATAAACGCCTCCTTAGTAATATCTATGATTGAGACTTCGATAATATCCTCATCTCCGGAGCAATTAGGGCAATACGGCATAATATCGTCAGGAAATCGATTATATAATGCAAATTCAAATTCGCAACAATCACACCAATATCCTACAATTTGACGGTTACTTTCCATTAGTAGCGACCTCCTTCCGAGCAGCCTTAATGCGGTCCTCTACTTTGCCTGGTAACTTCGTTATAAATCGAGAATACCCTTCACGACACTTAACGTAGTTCATCGAATAGTAAGGTTTCATATTCGCTAAATCTTCCGCAGTAAACGGATATAATTCGTCTTTCAGTTCGCTATAGTTATCTTTGTCGCAGCCCGCAATTAACATATATGACGTATTAGCCGAACGTAACTCTTTGCGCATTTGCTTCAATTGGTTAATGTAGTGACAACTGATAATCGGCTTACATATGAATTTAGCGATTTGTGATAATTTAGACGTCATGAACTTTTCAGTGTTCTCTACTTGGTAAATCTCGTCAATCACCAAGTTAACCTTACGGCGTTGCTTCTTATCGCGAATTTGATCCGCTCTAATCTGAAGCGCAAGCCATATCTTCGTAATCCAGTACGTAGTGCATATATCACGTTCACCCTGCGTAGGAAACTTTGATTCGGGCATTTTAATACAGATGACTTGATTCTTCTGCATTTCTTCAACTAAGTCGATATTCTTTGAAACGTCTTGCTTCAACATCATTTCCATTTGCGTATTTCTTTTGAGAATCGAAAGCCTGTCGATTATCCCAACGATTAAATTAAGCTTCGTACCGCCTCCTTGAACTTGGCCGTTCTTGTCAATGTCATCTAACTCGTAAAGTGATGTCATGTACTCGTCAAGAAACTCGTGTTGAGATGACGGTACTTTGCTTAAATAGTGATGGCGTTTATTATAATTCTGGAGCACCTGAAATACGTCGCGAATACTCCCGTTATTTACGAACACCACTAGTGCTGCTGCTTCTAAATACCGCTCCATCTTCGGAGATAGTCGACTCTCATCTACGTTTATCGCGTTAATTAAGGCCATTAAATTCGCGGTCTGTCGCTTAGCGTTTTCGTACTGTTGGAACGGGTCCGGTGTAAATCCTACTTCGTTATAACCGAGTCCCTGAATCTTAGATAAATCGCTGTTATCGATATTCAAGACTTTATCCTTCGGAAACAATGCGGCAATATCATCGCTCAACTCACAGTTCTCAATGAAGTCGAAGATGATTACACATTCTCCGTTTTCTATCGCATCTATACTGAGGTTACCGATTAGGTTTGATTTGCCCGCACGAGTGGGCCCGATGAGCAACGTCAGCAAATTGCGATAATGCTCGTAATCACTCAAGTAAGCCTTCTGCTTAGCGCCTCTATACGTACTTTCTCCGATACACATAACGCCCTTCCGTAAATCTTCAGGCACCTGCGTTTCTTGCGTATCCACCTTTTCGATAAAGTTGTATTTTTCGAGTATGTCACGGCCAGCTAACGATAAGAAATTCTGAGCCTCTTCGTCCCCTACTTTGTTTCTTTCTGCACCTGGCAATGAATAGTCGGTAAATTTGAACGACTTGTTGTATGGTTTAGCTACGAGCCTGTTGTCGCCTGCTACCGTATCAAAGCTTTGTGCGAGTGATCGAGCGTTATTCTTCTGGCGTAGTCTATCGGTGCTTTCGCTCATCACGACTACTTGCGTATCAAGAATAGTAGCATTCGCCTTCTTGGCAGTTGACGGGCTGACCGACTTGCCTCCGTTCATTCGTTCGAGCGTACTCGCAAGCAAATCGATATCGTCCCGCTTCTTCTTTGATTTATTCTCACCGCCTATTGCTTCACCTAAATCGTTAACGAGCGATGCCAATAACCCGAATCCCATCTTCAACGCGTAGCTTAGCCCGAGTTTATTACGGTCAGTCGGTAAATTGTTCTTTACTTTTCGAATAGTAGCCTCGTAAGATGACCGCCAACTGAATTGCGATGTCGGAATGAAATTATAAAACACGCCTACCTTGTCGCCTTCCTCAAGCACATCAACGATATTCAATTTCGAGTTAAGTAAATCGTTATTTGTGCGATCAGTGGCGAGGGATAATCCGTCCTCCTTCGTGTATGACAATTGATACTTCGTAGATGATTCACTGAATTGCGGTAATTCGCTCACCTCCTTAACGGTTACATTCGTCCAGACATCGCTTATTTTTTCTTTGATAATCGATAAGTGATGCTTAGGAATAATGAAGTAAAATTCCGCCTTCTTCTTTTCGATATAAACGTAGTAACCAACTTTCGAGTTAACTTCGAATGAAAACTTGGTGCCGAGTAAGAACTCTTTGCGCAGCACCTTGATAACCTTCGCTTCCTCGCGTTTAATGTTTTGAATAACGTTTCTATATAATGAAGAGATTGATTTCGCTAATTTGTGGGTCGACTGATTGCGGATTGAATTGTTAGGAGTTAGACGTAAGTAGACGTATTCCGGTTTGATTACGTTAATATAGTCCGATAGTTTAATGCTTTTTATCATACCCGATCACTACCGATGACTTCCTTTAGTTGGTCCAAATAAGACTCTAAATCTTCTAGCTTCGAAACGTCCGCAATTTCTTCACCTATTTCATTAACTTTTAAATCGATTCTCTCCCATAGGAATTCTATAAATTTCTGTCTCATGCCATATATCCCCCTAACAAGAATTTTATCAACAAATTCGCAACAGATAAGATTCCGGTCCAACGCAACCCGTCTCTCCATCCAGCTACGTAAAGCAGTATACAGACCCCTCCGCCTACTAATGCGATTGAGCCGGCCAGTTCGACCACAACATCTCTTATCGCATCAAGTGTTCCGTAAATAATTTCCAACGTTTTTTCCTTTGCGGATTCCTTTACGCTGTCGGGCATCAACTTTAGAATTATTCCTTCGCTAACTCCGTCACCGCTAATCGAAGCTAACCTGTCAGCTAACGGAGTTGGGTCGGCAAATTGACCTGATGAGTCTTTGAGCCCGAAGTGTAAATGTCCTCCGGTAGAATTTCCGGTTGATCCCGATGCTCCGAGCACGCTTCCGAAATCAACGTGTTCTCCTACTTTCACATCAACGTCGTTCATATGTCCGTATATACCTCGGGAACCATCGTCAAACTTAATCGATAATCCTTTACCTATTGCACCGGACCCGTCATACACTCGATCAACTACTCCGTCTTTAATCGCGCGTAACGTTGTGCCTTCAGGCATTGCTAAATCAATTCCGGTATGTGGCTGCCAATTACGTACTGGCGATAGTTCGCCGTATTCTCCTGATAATCGAAATTTCATAGTAACCCTCCTTAGTTTAAATTCTGAAATATCTTATCGACTTTATCCATTCCGTAGGGTAAACCAAGTAAAAGTAGGTATATAATTAGGTAACTAAAGAATTGTTTTTTCGCGCTGTCTACTTCACCGTTAGTCATTGACTTAATCGTATCTATCCCGCCTTTAAAGATGATGACCCATTTTCCAATTCCAACCAGTTCTCCGTATAGTTTCTTAGCTTCGAGATCAATCCCTCCGCTCACAGGAACTACTGCTTCAGCAAACGCGTAATCAAATCCACCGCCTGCCGCGAAAATAAATATCGTTGTTCCTACGATTTTGTAAACAATTCCGTACTTTTTGAAATGACGTTCTATTTTCGTTTTGATATCAACTTCGCCTCTGTTCATAAACTCACTTACCGACATAACCTCCGTTTTTTGAAACATTTTTAAATTCCTCCTCAGATTTTCATGGTGTACTTGCATTTTTTCGATATCTCTCGCATAAACTGACGGTGATGAACGTCAGTGTCTTAGCCCCTCTCTATGCCTACAATAAATCGCTCATAAATTGGTTATTAACCTCAGGTTCCATCGGCTGATGAGCGTGGAATACGAGCCCTCCGCCACCTTCTAAATCCCTTTGTATCAAGCGTTTAATATATGATGAGAAATTCGACCGCTTGCTAGCGTGTTTTAACAGTGCCAACTGGTCGGGATCTTCACGATTAAACGCGACACTCTTAATTGCTAAATCTTTGCTCGCCATAAGTAGCCCTCCCGATGTTGTAAAACCCGACTGCATTTGCGTAGATTGGCTTTACAATTTTCATTCCGTTACCTTCCTTTAATACCGGCTTAATGATTTCTGCGTGAGGATAATGCGCTCGAATCGGCTCAGCCAACTGTTCCGCAATCCCTCCGACTAATAAAACCTTATCGCCTTTCTTCCATCGTTTACTTGTTTCCCTGGCGATACCTCTCGCTAGTTCCGTTAAATCATGGTTGCGGATCGTATTCATCCCGAAGGAAAGTGTAAACGAATCTTTATTTAAATACTTCTTATTAATAATAGAGGCACAGTTAACTGTCGCACTCCCTACGTCAATAATTCGAACCATCCCGTCACATGGCGCACTCCAGAAAGCAGCTCCGCCTTCTGCTGCGACTTCACATCGCTTAATCGTGAATGTGCGTACTTTATCGTTTACTACGATAGTGTGTCGCCCTTCAATCATTTCCTTAATCGCTTGCTTTTCGCCTGGCGTGTGTTTTGCTATCGGCTGCCCTACGATAATGTTGTATTCAGCCGAGTTGCTATACCGATGTAACCCGAGTAACACACGAATCAATGCGTCCTCATGCGCCTTAGTGTCCCCCATGATTGCGCCTCCGAAATCGGATTCAAGCGCCAGTGTGCCTGCAAACCCTTTTCTCCCTTTGTATTCGAAAACCATATCGTCCTTACCGTGCTGACTTTCGAGATTCCTTTCAGTGTATTCACCTATCTGCGACGAAAATTTATCTAATCCAATAGGACCCGCAACTTTAACCTCGTTGTTGCCCCAATCGAAACCAACAGTCATTGCCATACCGATCACCTCACGTAATATTAAGCAGTTAATAACTAATTGAAATTTCTTTAATTCGTTATTTACCAGTTATTAACTTGTTGCTTAATAAATGATATGCGCCTACGCTTGTCGATGTTTCACTATTTTTTCCTAAGTTTAAAAAAAGTGAAAAAAGGACAGACTGTTTTTAAAAAAGAAAGAGTGATAGACGTGTTTGGACTGGGAAAGAAACGCAGTAAATTCGGTAAGTGGTTGGATCGTGAAGGATTAACGCAATCAGAGGTAGCTAAGAAGGCGAAGATTAGTAACCAGACTATCTCGAGATACTGTAGTGGGGAAGATGAGCCGAAGATTTCAACGTGGGTTAAAATTCATAGAGCCTTGAAGTCGATGGGTTACGATAAAGATTATACGGATTTCTTTTAAACGCAAAAAAGCGCCCCAACCGAAGTTGAGGCGTTGTTTTATTTGGATTCAATTTTATAGTTAAGGCGAGAAATACCTGTTGTAGTTTCGTTAGTATTGGAGATAATTTCGCTCAGACCGATTAAGACTGAACCGAAGAAAGCGGAAGAAAGAATGCTAGCCAAAGCGTATAGCAATCTTAAAGGGTGAGGATCTTCGTACATATACCCTTCAGTTAGTCCTGGTGTATATGTCTTTAACGTAAAAGCAATATATAATCCCGCAATGATTCCGACTACAATAATAGCCCAGCCGACTAACTGCATCATTCCGATAACTTTATTCTGATTCATACATAACGCCTCCTAGTAATTTACCAAAATTATACTCTACGTTATGTATATACGCAAGGACGACAGAAAAGATTCCGTCATCCCCGCAAATATTTCGTTTATTTTTCGTCCTTAAACCCGGAACCACTCGTCGGGTTATTGATAACCCCCGCAAGTACAAGTACCGTCAACACCGCATTAACCACCTCGTTGTATTTATCCTCGGTAATTTCTAGTCCGAACGATTGAGCAACGATAAGCCCTAACGATGCAACTGCGATCCACAATGCGTAATTTTTAAAACGATTCTTCATTATTTCTTCGCCTCCTCAACGATATACGTGTTATAGCCGTCCTTATTTAACTTAGCCGCTAGCTTTTCTGCGTTATCTTTACTCGCAAAAGCTCCGACTTGTACTTTGTAGAGCACGTTCGACTTCGAAGCGACTGGCTTCGGTTTTGGCTCGGGCTTGCGCTTCAGTCCGTAGAACTCCGCCAAAGCTTTTGCGTTAGTTTCTCCGCAAAGCTTACGAAAAGCGTCCGACTTTAATTTCGGTAAGTCGATCTTCGAATCCATGTAACCGTGCTCGATTAATATGGCGCTCATCGCTGTTTCACGTAATACGTGGAAGTTTGCTAGTTTAACGCCACGATTCGCAAGTCCAGTCGCTTTAACTAATGCTGCCTGAATCTTATCCGCTAATTTGCGAGCTTCTTTCGGGTTAGTCGAGTACACATATGTCTCGATTCCGGTGTGATCACCCATTACTCCACGGAATGCGTTAGCGTGCAAACTAACGTAAACGTCTACTTTTAGCTTATTCGCTTTCTCAGTGCGCTCATTTAGCGATACATCGTCGTTCTTGGCGTGTGCAAAATAAATCTCAGCACCTTCGTATTTCTCGAGTTCAGCCTTCATAACGTCCGCTACTCGGCTATTAAAGTCAAATTCTTTCATTCCGTCAGGTGAACGTTTACCCGGCGTATTAGGGCCGTGGCCCGCATCTATCATAATCTTCATGGACAATCATCTCCATTTCGTATAAAATGAAATCAAGGTCGGCGCCGTAATTTTGAACGTGTCCAGCGAGCAAGTACGGCCGCCGACTGGTTTAATTGAAAACCGCAATGCTTATTGTTATTAGTAAGCCCGCCACGGTTAAAATCGTTCCCCACACCCACTTCGTATTCGCCTTCATATCACGTATTTGTTCACGATTTTCATTCGACAAAACTAGCGCCTTATCTGCCTTCTCATCCGCCTGCTCCGCCTTGTGCTTAACTTCGTTCAAAAAGTCTACTTTCGTATCAATCCGAACAAGCCATTCACGTATATCCGCTATCTTTTCGCTGAGTTCTCGACTACTTGGCTCCGTCATCGCTCCGCCTCCTCCCGACTAGTTATCTAACGCCTACTCGGCAGGACCGTCTTTTTTGCACTCACTTTTACACTTTTCTTGCTCCGCTTGAAGAATTTCTAATTGCGAATGAGCTAAATCTAAATCCAGTGTTAAGTTTGCGATTCGATTGGCCTGTTTTTGAACCGTTAATTTCATTACATCTAATTCGTTCATTTACGATACCCCCATCATTTGTTCTAACGCTTTGATCCGTTTTTCTTTTGCTTGATTGTCAATAATGACCGCAGTTAACACTGACATTACTTGTACTCCAAGCGTTTCATCTTTTCCGGTCAATACGAAGTGAGCCATAGGTGAGTTAATGTTTTCATCTGCGATAATACCGAGTTGAATACTGGCATAATCGTTTTCATATATGGCCTCTTCTACGGTTCTATCTACTAAGCGAGTTTGAACCTCTCCGTTTGCATCAAGGTATTCTTCGCCTTTTTTGTATACATAGGTGTACGTTTTTAAGTTGTTAATGAATTCAATTGCATCTTCTGTGGTAATACTCATTGGTGTCATAGTACCGATTGCAGGATCATATGGTTGAATTTGTTTAATATCGGATTTTTTAACTAAACTAGAGCTTTGAATCGTACCATTTACCGCATATACAGCTTCCCAAGGGAATGACGGACTTCCTAATTGGATACTTCCCGAATCAGTGACCGGCCTAAAGTATTGTCCTCCTACATCATCCGTTTGTACCCTTACCCGTGTGAAAGGAGTTAACCTATCATCACCTAACACCAGTCCGTATGCGTTAGAATCGTTAACCACCGCTCCAACTCGCAAGTGTGAATTATAATATGCGCTTGAAGATGTGCTAAACTTAGCGAGTATTCTTTCCGCTTGGTCTACGTAACTACCGCCCACAAAGTTAGAAGTGATAACTAAATCACGCAAAGCAGCGATTCTGATATCTCCATCATCGTACATCTTGATATTGCTGTAGTCGTTATATTGTGCTGAACGGTATGCAAAGTCCACGTAAGAATTCGGTAAGTTACCTTGTGGATTATCATTAGCCGGGTAAGGTGTCATTACAAAGTAGTTGCCCGATGCTGTGGACGATGTATTATCCATTCCGTTCGCACCTAACGCAAATCTAGGAACGTCTACACTACCGCCTGACAATGGCCTGAATCCCATCGATATCTTTTGAGTTTCACTATCATAAGCTGCGTAATCATCTAATTGAATTTTTACACGTTTACCGGTAGTAGCTGTCTGAAGCAAAGCGCCTGTGAGCGTTCCAATAACCGTGATGTTATTTGCGTTCAACTGACCGCTTGTAATTACGTCTGCTACGATTCCATCTGCTGTGATGGCTGTTTTAAACGTAGATCCACCGTCCACACTGATTCCTAATCCAGCAGAGTTAAAGAGTACGAGTTTATTAACGTTATCTTTCTCACGAGCAATAATTCCGTTACTAAACTCTAGCTCCGTTTGTGCGCTTTTTAAAGCCTCCGTTGCTACCCGGACCGCTTCATCCAATACGTTGTATTTCAACTTGTTGCTATTCGGGTCCCAAAACTTTTCGATTTCATTCTTCGTGTGTTTGAATAACACGTCTGCGAAATCTTCATTAAAATTAGCTAGTGTAACCTGTGGTGACTTAGGCGATTCGGGATAATCTCTTATTTCCATAATACGAGCCACATCGTCAATGTTGGATGGCTCCACGATCAGATAACCGCAGTCACCTAAACCAGGCGCTGGAAACGGGTAGCCAGCCTTTGATAAGTCAGCGAAATCAACCGTAATGCTAACGTGTGGAGTGTCATTTAGCTGCGACTTTATATAATCGAGCAGTGTGGATGAATTCGTAAATCGCTCGTCATATACTGGTTTAGCATGGCGCACTCCATACACATCAGCCATCGGACTTGTATATTCTGCGGTTGCTGCATACGTCCCATCATCGTTTTGCTTACCGTAGCCTTTGATATAAGTCGATAAGCCACTGGTATCAATCGTCTTAGAGAACGTTTTGATATTATGCTTATAGCGGAACTGGAAATCCGTTTCAACACCGATCTTCTTGTGGATCCTAATATCATTTCCAACGAGCTTATATTCGGCCTGGTATCGTTCAAGAATCGTTTTAAATAAGCTTAATGCGTTATCATCCCCGAAGTTTGAAAAGGTAACAGAGCTGAATACGTCCACAACTGAATGCGTGTAGGGAGTATTAGCTAACGCATGACTAAGCGCCTCCTGAATCGATTTGGCACCGTCTGATAACTTCGTATATTGATAGGTGTCTATGATGTCAAAGAATGCGTGGTCGGCTTGTATTTGCTTCACAGGTGTATCACCGATTAACCGTTGCTCAATGTGTTTAATTCGGTAAGTGTTATCGTCATACTCAATCACGCATTCATCCTGGACCATATCGAAACTGTGTGCGTTGCGTTCCGTTTTAAGCAATAAAAAAGAGAGCGAATCTTCACCATTCACCCTCTTCACACGTTCTATACTTTTATAATCGGTTAACCTTTCGGAAAGACCGGATAGATCAGTGATTATCATTTAACCACCTCATTTCCTTTTATACCACACTTTTTGCATACCCATACTTTCTTAGGAGGATTTGACATTAATAGATAATTTTCATACTCCTTATCATGTAAACATGCCAATATACCACCACCTTAAAAACTATAAAAATATGATTTTATTGCGTTTATACACCAGTAGGATTAATCGTAATATTTCCCGTAAAGATAGTTGATACGTTCCCGTACTGGTCTGTCACTTCGCATTCGTGATAAAACGTACCTCTTAGCGAAACTGTGTCAATCGGAACTAACTTAATCTGTATCACACCGTCACCCACAATCGTAATATCGGTTTTTAATAAATCGTTCTCTGTGGAGGTAACACGTTTTTTCATTACCCATTTAATGGTTGCACCCGATAAGTTTAACGCTGTTCCACTGTCATTTGTAACATTGACCGTGATATTCTTCGTATCTCCTGCAATCATCGTAAAACTCTGATTTGTCGCTGTCATTAATGTATCAACCCCTTTAAGTTGACGTTTAGCTCTTGTTTACCGACTAAGTAGACGTTTAATACTTGCTGCCCTTCTAGTCGCATCGTACCGATTAACTCAATCTTTTCACCCGGTATAGCTTCAAATGTACTCGTTCCGATTAATTCCGCATCCACAATATAAATCATAGAAGGATTGGCGGTTAACGTACCCTGACCGAATAAAGAAGCGTTCCCTGTGATTTCTTTTGTGACTTCGGCTGTAATCGAGCCTGAACCGTTCATCGTGGAATATCCGCTAACCACTCGCAACCCTTCGGCTACAATCGAACTAACACCCGTTAAATTCGCTTCACCAGTGATAACTGTTACATTGCCTGCGATTGCGTTAAGCGTTCCTTCTCCGTTGAATGTAGCATTAGCTAACGTTACACGTTGCCCGCTCGTATTTAACGTTCCTAGACCGCTTAAAATCGCTTCTGCGAGGTGTACAGCATTACTCGATGAATCGGCTGTTAGTGTACCACTACCTAGTAATGAAACGTCACCCGATACAATCCGTTGAATCGTAGCTGTTAACGAGCCTTGACCAAGTAGCGAACCATTGGCGAATGTTTCACGATTACCACTTACTGTAACCGTTCCTAGACCGTTTAGAGTGGCTGTTCCTTCGTGAGTGGTAGTAGTACCGCCTGTTCCATCGTCTACCCACGTTCCACCATATAGAGTTGCGTGGTTTCCGTTTCCACTTGTATCATAAAGCGTAGCACCTGTTCCTTCATCCATTAACCATTCTGCGACCACAACATTATTTTTAAGGATTGTCGTATCATACAGATTACCTTTAAAATAGTTGCTACCTGATGACCTTGCTATATAAAGTGGTCTCGTGCTACCGCCCGTAGCGATAAGAGAAAAAGACTTAGCAAGAGAAAACTGTTCCACACCATCCAAATAACCTCTAAAAATCGCTCCATCATATTCATAAGAAATCGTATGCTTGTTTGTGTCGGTAATAGTGATAGCTGAACCAGTTCTAGGGTTATCTCCTGTGTATTTAAAAGAATAAAATTCAACTTTATTGTCTGTGTATTCCCAAATTATCGAATACGCATCGCCACCATCAACAGCTTTTGATAGTAAGTATTTTTGTGATGATGATAAGTCACTAGGGGAAAACGTTATGGAAATTTTAAAATGATTTGTTAAGTCCAACCCTATATGACTGTCTCCAGCTACAACTGCGTAATCGTCTACGCCATCCAATTGAACGTTATAAGCCATCACATCACCTCATAGGTTTCCGCAATTACACATGGCTTTTTATGTTGTTCATCATGCGTACAATCGTGTTTATCAATCTTGGATTTCAACTTATGCTTATCAACGTGTTTTTTCATATCAGCCCATAAACCAAACTCGTCTTTGCTGTCATTTAACCAAGCTTCAAAGGCGAAAGATTCTTCGCCTGTTTCAATATCCACAATATTCTGCGTGTCTAACTTCCACAGCGTATATTTGTTAATGTCAGATACAATTAAATCTTTGTCGGATTGTAATTTCGTTTTGATATTTCCTCTAATGGACTTCTTCATAATTAATCAAGTCCTACTGTTAAGTTACCTGCGCCAATCTTGAAAATGTCACCGTTTGCCACTGTCTTACTCGCAGATAATGCGCCATGCCATAATAAATTCCCTGCTGTTGAAGCGTCATAGATTGAAACGTGTGAGATTGTTAGACTACTAGCACCATCGTAAGTCCACGATAATTCAGCAGAGTTTGTTACCGTTGTTGAGTTTGCTCCGCTTACTGGTGCGTTGAACGTCGCTTGTTTACGAGTGTAGGCAGGGTAAGCGGTTGTTGTAACTTCTGAACCTCCTGCATCTGTCGGATCAGCCGTATGAAGGGAAACGTAAACTCCCGCAGGTGCTGTCATTGCAGTACCACGTAACACATGATTTAATAACGCACTTTCGAGATAATTCGATAATTTAGACATTTACAACACTCCTTTAATTTTTATAAATAAAAAAGAGGACTAAATAAGCCCTCTGTGATACTCGATATTTTTCTGAAACAAAGACATATTTTAAACAATAGTACCTGTTGCATCTACCCAATTCGTACCGTTCCATGTAACAAGCTTACCGTTTGGTGATAGTGTACTATCTAAATACGTATAACCTATATCATTAATGGTTAAAGTAGGTCTCGATGTTGTTGGTATCATTCTAACACCTGTTTGTCCAAAAGGGCGCCAAGTTCCGGGAGTTCCTGCCGTGATACATTTCCATCCCGCCCACGCACCTATTGTAGTATTCGTGTTGTGTATTGTATCACCTACAGCCCACGTTCCCGATGTTGGT
Organism: Litchfieldia alkalitelluris; assembly: GCF_002019645.1. Lineage (GTDB taxonomy): Bacteria > Bacillota > Bacilli > Bacillales > Bacillaceae_L > Litchfieldia > Litchfieldia alkalitelluris. The sequence goes on from NZ_KV917374.1 coordinate 4,352,468, forward strand.
ATTTCTGTCCCAAAAGTGTGTTTTTTTCCACCAAGATAGTAGTATGACATTCCTTTAATATTTGCATAATCAAATTCCAATGCGTTCTGTAGATAGGAATCATATACTACTTTATTTGTTGGTAGTTTAACAGATAAACCAGTTGCGTTTTCAAACTTTAACTCACCATTATATATTTGTAACTGTGGATTGTTAATGTCTGAATAGATAGTTTCAACAAATTGTTTTGTTGCTCCTTTGCTTTGAAACACTGAGCTACCATCTATGTTAGACATTTTCGAGATATTTTGTGCGTATATATAATATTCAAATGTTCCTGTTGCGGGTGCATAAATAGTAGTCGATATAAATTGGAAACCACCACTATATAAAAACGTGCAACCTCTTTTTTTCCAATCCTCTATGTTACAACCAATAAAGATAATATTATATTGTGATTGCCCTTTATTACTATCTTCAAATTGTCCGTTATTTCTACCAAAAACACCCCAATAATCACCACTACCGCCAAGTCCATTACATGATATTAAAACTGCATTTTGGTAAACTCGATAGCCGACTTTACCTGGTGCTATATAATCAACGTAACAGTTTTTAAGTGTTGAGGTGTTTAAACCTGCTACTTCTATTCCATGTCCACCACAAAAAGAAACAAATACTTCATCATATACGTTATTAAAATCATACGGTGAATACACACCTTTACCTTTCATATTAAGAACTCGTACACGTTCTATTTTACATTGATATTGTTCTTTTGTTGTGTCCCAATTTATACCGTTCTTAGTATTATCATATATTGTTAAATCTCCTGCATTATCACCTTGTATGGTTAAATCTTTTATTTTTGCGAATCTAAAAAAGTCATTTAATGGTGCTGTTATACCATGACATCCTACAGGCTTTAAAACAGTAACATCAATTCCTTGCCCTATAATCTCAATCATAGGTTTTTGAATAATTGGATTAGTATAGGTTAAATCCCCTGCAGGTAATAGAACCCTACCTCTCCCGATACTATTAATTGCCTCGTTAATCGCTTGACCCCAATCGTTTAAATCTGTTTTAAAGGTTGTTGCGTATGCAGTTGAAACATCTTCTAATTTTCTGTTTGAAACCCCAATTTCATCGCTTAATTTTACCTTCGTGTTTCGATTCTCGATCATATCACTTGGTATTCGTTTGATTGTCATTTGTTTTCACCTCCACTTAGTACAGTAAATTAACAATACCTGTACCATCTTTAAACTTTAATTTCCCGTCAGCGGAATCAATAAAAATAGACTTGTTAGGCACTTGAGTTGTTGCTCTTTCTGCAATAACAGTCGGTGAACCAAGACTTATTTTATCAGCTACTGCACCGTAAATATCAACGCCCTTTGTCTCACTCCAACTGATAATTTGGTGGTCTGTTGTTCCTCCACCTCTTACCTTTAAAGCCATTGCATTAGCATAGTCCATGTTTGACACTAATTGCACCATGTATGTTTGGTCTGTTCGACTTGCAAATAATTGTATAAGGTTTCTGTCGAATATGACAGGTCTATAATTAGTGGTATTGATAAACCCTAACGTTCCACCTGTATTCGTTCTATTCGGCATAAACAGAGAAATACTTTGATTATTAGCAGTAAAATTAATTCCATACCCTTGATACCCTACAATTTCACCGGGAGATAAAATAACATCTGCACAATTGTTTAAAAAGATACCGTCTTTCGATCCGCCTTCTGGTGTAAATCCGTCAACTTTACCACCATAAACGGAATCGAGATAAAGACCATAGCCTCCACCTTGAGACCATCCTTCATTAATCTTTAAATGAGTAACAAAATGAGTATCTCCAGTTGTCTGTTTTGTGCGAATATTATAAGCACCTACATTAGAACCAGTTCCCATAATATCAGGGTTATTAATGTTAATAATGTATGCCCCAAAGTTATCTCCACCTGTTGCGCTTGTTTCGATTAACATACCTGTTACCGCTTTATCACCTTGCGTTATTTTAGGTTGATTAAATTCACCAAACCACAACCCTGCCACATGAATACCGACCGCACCATCTAACGCAGATAAAAGCTCCACACATTCGATGACAGTTTGCCGATTGACCCGCGTATTTACAGCCCGGTGCAAGCAGGCAATTCGTTTCGTTGGTTGACGTCAAAATATCGTCACTCCCTCCGTAAATTTTTAGTCATACATCGTCACCCTCGTGCATATACTGTATTAACAACGCAAAGGGAGATGGTTTTAGTGAGTCAACGTAAATTAAATATCGTTAAAGAATGGTTCGAAAGTCAATCGGATATGCCGACTGAGGTTCGTGATTTACTCGTTAAGGCAATGAAAGACGAACAAGGGCGATTGGATCGAGCTAAACAACGTAAGGAACGGGCTGTCGCACATAAAGCTAAGTACGGTGACAAAAAGGTGAATCAATTAGCTATCTTAGCGGACGCTATCATCCTTGAAAAACGTAAGTGAGTCGTTATCGGCTCGCTTTTTTCGTTGTTCACTCATCGAATTTGCCTTCGCTAAGGTAATAGTCTAATAACGTGTAGATACGGTGTGCTTCGGCTCTTGCTGCCGTAATTTGATGTGACTGGTTAAGTTGATCAATTTCGAATAATTGCAAGTCGATAAATCGTTGTAGCTTCTGCTTGCTAACCGACATTTGTGATCACTCCCTTTAATATGATTATAGACTTCGCATAAGAAAATAGGGCATCAAATGATATTTTCATTGAGTTTTATCTTGTACTTCAAAAGCCATAATTCCTGTTAATTTTCCATTTATAAAATAAACTAATGTATATATCCCATTCCATTCTGAGATCACCTTGGAAGTTGTGTTAACCTTTATGTCCATTACCCGACTCCTCAACTTTAAAAATTTCAATAGTATTCACTATGTCGTTATCATTCTTCATTGCGTTATATATCCTTTCCCAATGACTCTTCATATTCACTAAACCCTCGCATACTTTCGCATTACTTTTATTTTTTGTTACAACTATCAATGCTGGCGCATTATCAAACTCTTTAGTCCCTGCGTAATAATCGCCATTTACTTTGATTAAAAAATTGACCATAAAATCACCTCGAAATATTTTTTTTAAAAGTATATTGACATGCGATAACGCACATGATATATTATATACAAGAGATGCGATAACGCATAAACAAGGAGGAAAACAAAATGACAAGAATCGAAAAGCTTCAAACAATTGCTAATGAAAATGGGGTTAAAGCAGCAATTAAAGAATTAGGAAACAACATCTTCGCTAACATCAACGGTGTATCATTCAAAGTACAAGGGCTTGGAACATTTGAAGCAAAATGCAAAGAGTTGAAAAATTACCAAGCACCTGAACCAATTGACTTAACAAGTAGGCTTACTAAAATTGAAGAAAACACAGTAAGGATGTTAGGGTAATGAATCAATTAGATAACATTATAGGCGTTGAGGAAGCTTCCAAACTTTGGGGGCTTTCCTCTGGATACATTAAAAACCTTTGCGCGAGTGGCAAAATTCAAGCTAAGAAAATCGGTAAAACATGGGTTATTCTAAAAGATCAACCTAACCCTTCAAAGTCCTCTAGTTGAGGGCTTTTATTTTTTAATTGTTTCGTATAATGCCTTAGTTGCAGTATTTAACATTTCGTCATGTGCTTTTTTATAGCAGTACTTACCTTCCGTGTCACCAACAAGAAACATTGCCTCTATATTGTGAATTGAAAGCAATGCCCTTTCGTATCGCTCAACCTTTTTCAATGTCTTAATATGACTGTCGATCATTCTCTCCCACCCGCCCCATCCCACAAAATCTTCAATAGGTAAGTCAGAAATTTCTTTTAATTCTTCTTTTTTATTCAGCAATTCTTTTAAAGTAAACATCACTTCGATTCCTCCTTTTTATCATTAGTTTTATTCAGTTAATTAAAATCAGTTCTGTCAGTTTCAATTAAATGTAAAGCATCGTTTAATATTCCTCGTCTCATGTTCTTCATAGAATTTATGACAACTTCGTATGCTTCTTCCGTTGATACGGGATAATTTTTTTGAATATCTATAACTAAATATTTAACAAAATCTAATGTTTTTTTATCCGTTTTACTTTCTGGTTTTTGTAATTTTTGAATAGTATTTATAGCCATTTTCGCAACTTCTCCAACATCACTATTATCAACCAAATACCATAATTCAGATAACGTTTTATCTACTCTCATTCTTTTTCACCTTCTCATTCAAATCACTTTTTTATTGAGTTTTGTTTATATGCTTCTTTTATTCTTTCATTAGCAATCTCACAGTAGTCCCATTCTTTTTCGATCCCTATAAAATTCCGATTAAATTTAATAGCAGAAACACACTCAGAACCGCTACCGACAAAAGGAATTAATAAAGTATCACCGATATTGGAACTGGCTTTTATAATTCTTTCGCATATCTGCAAAGGTTTTTGAGTAGGATGATTTACCTTTTCCTTCTTCTTTCCAACTAAGTTCGGAATTTCCCAAACATCATCAGGAACTTTGCCGTTCGGGTTTAGCCTTTTATCTTTGTCTGCGTATTTACTTAACACTCTTATTTCGTCCACATTCCAAGTGTGATTATCAATGTCTTTTACACAATAAAACAAGGGTTCGTGAGATAATTTAAATTTCTTCTTAGGTGATACCCCGCCACTTCTGTACCATATCAATCTGTTTTTTATATCAATTACATCCCTTAACATCAAATCAATATACGCTCCCATTTGCTGAGAACAATATACGTACATTGAACCAGTAGGTTTTAAAACTCTGGTAAACTGATTAAGACAAGTTTTCATAAAAAATAGATAATGTTCTTCTGATTCAAATACAAAATCAAACTCTCCTTTTACTTGATAATAAGGAGGATCAACTATTATTAAATCCACTGAATCATCGTTTATCTGTGTCATCCACTCCAAACAATCTCCATGAAGAATCTTGTTCAAAAACTGTTCATTCTTTATACCGCCCATCTCCCTCGCTTTGTTTTTTTATACCCATTAATTCTTTTACCGCTTTATCGGAAAGTGTATTAAAATATGAAACTAAAATCATACCACATTCAGGACATGTAGCATTATTAGGTAATTCCATACTACGAAACCCACATTCGCAGTTATATCTCAAAAAAGCCACGCTTCATTCCACCTTTCTACTAAGCTATAAAATCCATATTTTACTTAGTTTATTGACAATACTTATCGTATAACCTACAAACTTCTAAACGTAATTCCTCTTTTTCCTTTTGTAGTTGTTCGATTGTATTAAATAGAAATTCCATATCTTCCACTTCATCTTTTGAAAATCCATAAACTACACCACTACGAACTTCAACAAAAAACTTTGAATACGATTCTTTTAATTCTTTGATTTTACCTTTCATTCATTCACCAACTTTCTGAAACAAATCGCCTTTTTATAGCAAACTTTACCCGAACTGCGAACTACATTTCATCAAGATTTAACGCTCCAATATGGATATTTAGGTTATACTTCGTTTTACCTGATTTACTTAATTTATAGGTAGTAAATGTTCCGTTCGGACTTTTAGAAACGAATACCCCTCTTGCTATTTCGTCTCTCGTCTTTCCTTCTGACTCCATTTGTTTAATCCATTTACTGATTTTTTCATCATTATCCATTTTCAAACTCTCCTTTACTGCGTACTTTTGGTCATAAACGCTTTAAAATTCATCTTTTACTGATTTCTCCAATTAGTTCCCGAACCTCCACAATAAGCACAACTATAATCAGAATTAGGAGGTTTCCCTTTGCCTTCACATATTTTACAATTTTCGTTATGACCTAACGCTTTCTTGCAAATTAATTCAACATGCCCCGACGTTGAGTTTTGAATGACTAACTTTAATGCTTTTCGATACACTTCATTTTCTTTCCGCAATTCCTCAATCATTTCTCTACGTTGTTTCAGTTCTCTACAAACAAAATCATAATCACCTTTAAGTAGTTGGTATTTTGTTGATTTCATGTTTCACCTACTTTTTCTATAAATTTTGTCTTTGATCGCTCTTTCTCCGAAGCGCATATTAAAGGTCTTCTCTATTACCAACCTTACAAACTAAAATTACCTCTTTTTTATTTACGAATAGTTCTGTATCACATTCGTCATTTGTTATTGCATAATGATATGTCTTCCCTTCATAAGTGCCTGTGATTTCAAATAACCCCTTTTGAACTTCTCGTTTTTTGAATCTCACAATATCGCCCATTTGGAACATATTCTAACTCTCCTCTGTCATTTCGGATTTTTGGTTAAAACTGAATCAAATAACTCTTTTATCTCTCTTTTGGCCCGACGAATGAGTCTAACCAAGCGAAAAACTCTTCCATTTCTATTTCGAATTGTGTCATATACGTTAAACCTCCCTCTCTTAACTAAAATGCGAAGGATCCATTCCAAATATTTCAGCGATATCTTCTCCGCCACGATCAGCAATATATCCCTCTAGCTTTCAATTTCTTGATAGCCTTCTTTAATATCAAGTGCACGCCCTGGTGCGATAATCCCATCTCGGCTCCTAGCTCGCGGAACGATACTTCGTTTAATCGCGCACTTATAATGTAACGCTCCCTTTCGTTTAACGCGTCGAGCATTCGTGATAAATCCGCTTCAGTGATCGCCTCATCCTCAACGTTAACTGGCGCAGATACCTTTCCGAATAAAGACTGCTCCCCGAATTCTTTATCCGCCCAAACGACATTACTGTTAATTCGAATACGCTCACTTGTCGGTATGTGCATCGATATATGAATCGGGTTATTTCGGTTAATCTCCGACATTATCAAGAATCGAATGTTCTTAAAAGCGTAAGTGGAAAACGTAAATCCTTTTGATTCGTCGAATTTCTCCGCTGATTCCCATAGCGCAATCGTACCGACTTGAATGAGATCGTCTAAGTCGATTCCCTTTCGATTCGCAACTGTACGAGCGTTATCGTGGCTGCCGAATAAATTCGTTATTACTTTGTGTACTAATCCGATGTGTTCCGTGTAATCAATCATTGTTGCCTCCTATTTAAAATCGTCTGCCGCCATTCCGAATATCTCTGCGATGTCCTCCTCGCCTCGATCCGCCAAGTACGAAGCTGTCGTCGAAATGTCGTTATGATTCGCTAGTGTTTTCAGTTTTTCAATCGGCACATTCTTTCGGGATAGCACCTCGAGTCGGGTGTGCCTGAAGCAGTGTGGGTTAACGTGAATCTTTTTGCCTTCTCTAATCGTTAGCATTCGGCCAAACTCGTCACACCAATAGTTAAACGTTGACGGGTGAACGAATCGTTTACTTCCATCTCTCATAACCTTTACGAATAGCTCGGGTATATCGTCCTCACCGCGCCACTCCAGGTACTTGACGATAATTTGCCTAGTATCATCGTCATAATACAATTTGAATTTCTTCTGCCGTTTGCCGATGACAGTATTGGTTGAAAACTTTTCCGCCAACCCCTCTTTTAATACTTGGTGTACTTCGTTTCGTCTTGCTGCACTTGTGTACGATAACATTAGATATACCGCTTGAACTAACTTACCTTGGTCGAACAAGGTATCGCGGAGCCAGTGAACCTGCTCCTCTGTTAGAAACGTAATTTCTCTCACGGGTGCTTTCGGCAATCCTTTTACTCGAGATCCAACGTTAAACTCATAATCGTCAGTTTCGTCATCATCCGCAAAATATTCGAGTGCAGACCGTAATGTACTCAGTAACCGGTTAACCCTCGCGTTACTCATCTGCATATCTTGGAATAAAATCGCCATGTTGCGGATGTCCTTACGAGTGAGCTCCGTTAATGCCTTGTTATCATAGTGACGATAGATAATCGTTAAGATAATTCGCATATCATAGTTGTATTGCTTTAACGTGTTGACCGTTTTCTGTTGCGCCTTCTTTTCGGTTAAAAAGTCTTTGACCAGTGCTTTGTTTAATCTGCTTATCTTGGTGTCGTATTCAACCGCGTTGACAATGATACGACCCATCGGTTCGCCTCCCTTTTTATAGCCAATCGTTTAAATCTTCGTCAGCAATCACCGGATGACTTACCCGTGCAGTTCGTGCCTGTTCGCGTTTTACTTCGGCCAATATTCGCGGTAAGATTCGTGATCGTTGATACGAAAACATGAATGCGAAGTTGAGGCCCGGATACTGTTTCGTCGGCTTATATTCCGCAAAACATTCGTCAATAAATCGTTTAACAACATCTGCGCCAAATTCTGTGATCATCGACTTGAGCCAACGACCTTCGACGGCATGATTACGAGTTACATAGTCGATTCCATACAGCTCTGTGTGGCGTTGTTTTAGGTGCTCCCGTAGAAGCGTTACATCGCTCTTTTTAGCCACTTTATCACCTCCGATACTTATGTGGTATTACTCAGTAGTTATCGCGTTAATTTCGCAGTAATTTCACGCTCAAATCGTTTTATTTCGTCTACGAGGTCTAATAAAGTGTTAGCGCGAGAATCTCGTATGTGTTGGTTCATTAGCCAATCCGCAGCTTGAATGATGTTTGGAAAATAAGCAACCTCACGCCATTCTTCTCGGATCTCCGTCGCCATGCCTTCTTTCCATCGAGGTGATTTCGTCGGGTCAATGGTTATACTTCTATTAATGATTACATTTAACGAATCACTAGTAATTTTATAATCGTTATTTATAACAATGTCTAAAGCCATATCGCTTTTCCTCCTTCCTTAAAACATTGCAACTCATTCCAATCGTTGCTACCTTCTTTTTTCGCGTAATATCTTTTATTAAATATTTACGCAGATAATATATAGTAGCAGTGAGTGGTTTTTACTCGCTGCAATCTTTTAATCTAGTTCTTATAGTTCTAGTTATTATTTAGTTCTAGTTAGTGTGACGTCGAGCCGTGTGCGGCTTAACGGCGTGACCTCTACGTCACATGGCCGAATATAGCTAAATGACTGACTGGGAGTATCGTATACCTAACGTTATCCCACTGCTGTGTTTCGGTTTTTCTTACCTGCTCCTTCACAACTAACGGCTTACCGTTCCATCGATACTCACATAACGACTTTATCCTTCGGTTAGCTGTCTCGCGTTTCACCTTCAGTCGGTCAGCGATCATGTATTGCGTTGGGTAACATTCACCGTTTGCATTCATGAAAGCTGCGATTGTGCATAACGTCTGCCATCGCTCAGGACCCATATCTGCGATTAGTCCGCTGTGAACTGCATCCACGTACATTTTCAGAAATATGCGGGTTTCTTTTTTACCTGTTGTCGCGGAGTATTCCGACTGTGTTTCGACTGATACTAAGTTTTTATCGGACACTTGTTATATCACTCCCTTATCGTTAACATCGCAAGGGTTCGCGTGACACCAGTAAACATACTCTCGATACTCTTTTACGGTCATAGCGTTTGCCGACGCCAGCCAATCGATTAGAGTATCGAAACGTTCTTGCGATAGCTCGAAGCGCTGCCTATTAGCTTCGAACCATTCAAAAATATTGTTACAGTGTTTAGATATATTTAAGTCGCTTCTTAGCGGAATCATATTACCGTATGTTGTTCCGCCATGACCAATCGCTAACGGTATTACGTGATCCATATGGTAGGTTTTATCTCCGGTTAGAGCGCATCCACTAAAAGATAATTTAGTGATTTCTAACTGCTCCGTTGTCAAGTCGTTTAAAAGATTACTTTCTCTAGCTCTCCTTATATGCCCGTATACATATAATTTATCCTTATTTCTATCTCTCCATTTTTTACCCACTACCTTACAACGGTCCTTATAGCTTTCGTTATTAATGAGATTATTTCTCACTCTGCCCTCTACGCATCTATTACATTGAGGCTCTAACCCAAATACGAATTCTCCCTTTCTCTTCGAGAAGTTTTTTAATTGCTTACTCTCACCGCAAGTCGAGCATGTTTTGAAGAAATTATCTTCTAGCGGTAAGAACCCTTTTTGTGCTAAAAACAAATGAAAGTTTTTATAATTATTCTGGACATACCTGCCTACACTGTAATACCTCTCTCCGAGTACAGCATTGATATCAACTTTCCCTTCATCGTAGCCTTTCCAGAGTAGTGCTTCTAATTCGTCTTCTTCCCATAACCACTCATATAAATCTTTACTTTGATGTTTATCGTCGCCATCATCAAAAGGTAAGTATATCTCCAGCTCTCCGATATCCACTAGTCTGCATATCTTAGAGTGGTGCACCCCTATCATTTCAGCTGTTTTAGTTTTTGAAAAACCTGCGTCTAGCAATTCTTGCGCGGATTCCACAAAACCACCTCCCTACTATATTAGACGAAACGAAACTCCGACCTCGCGCAGTTTTTTAAAAGTTTACCGTGTGACTTTTTCGTCTTACACTTATATTGACGCGCCAATACCTTATCTCGGACATTTTCGGCACAAAAAAAATAGACGACCGATTGGCCGCCTATAAAAACTTGCGAAGATTCTCTGCTACTTCTTCTTTTTCTAAATGTAGATACTGCGTTGTAACCGCTAAATTACTATGACCGAGCGCCTTCGATATCTCCACGATATTAGCGCCTTTACTCAATAACGATTTAGCGAAACCGCGTCTAAGAGCGTGCGGATTAATATTCTTCAACCCGTATTCTTTCGCGTATTTATTTAAACGTTTCTGGATGTTATTATGCGAGGCACTATTCGATACGATACCGCCAAACTTCGTGACAAATACGTATTCATTCTTTTCTTTATATTCTCGTCTTACAGCGTCATTCTGCTTCGTTAGGACAGTTAGTAACCGATGTAGGGTATCGTCAAATGGCAATAATAGTTGCTGATGGTTTTTCATGATCTCGCCATCCAGTCGCAGCAACTTATTTTCGAAATCAATATGCCTATTCTCCAAGTGAACAATCGTATTTATACGGATACCAGTCTTATACATTAATAACGCAGCAGTAGCGTCTCTTAATTGAACGAAGTCATTTAAGTCGAGCACCGATAGTAAGACTTTAATATCTTTATCTGTTGCTCCTTCTTTAACGTTGTTATCGACCTTCACGTTAATCGTTTTCCAGTAACGAGTCTTTATCCATCCGTTATCAAAACAACGCGATAGGAAGGCTTTAATACACTTCAGGCGTGTTAATTTCGACTGGTTAGATACATTCTGCTTCGCGAGGTATTCGTAAATACGATCCGCGTTGATTTCGTCTAAGTACGTTAGCCCGGTCAATTTAACGAAGTAATTAACGTGTATGTTGTAGTCACCGATGGTTCTCGGTCTATTACCGCTGATTTCCATTTGTCGGCTGACCGTGTCTAACGCTTGACTAATTGTTAGCCGAGTTGTGTCGACTTTTTCTTTTATCGGTTGAGCTGGCGAAAAGATATCGTTGAGCTCGTCCGTAACTGTAAATATTTGCTTCTTTTTCGGCATGAAAAAACCTCCTATATCGCAATGAAATATCGAGTGCATTTCGGTATTTGACCGATGCATTGACCGTTTCATTTAACGTTATAGAAGGTTGATTTGACGGGCTTTATCGCCTTTTTTGTGACGCGCCTTAGAGGATTCGAACCTCTGACACACGGCTTAGAAGGCCGTTGCTCTATCCAACTGAGCTAAAGGCGCAGAATATAATGGGCCTAAGTGGACTCGAACCACCGACCTCACGCTTATCAGGCGTGCGCTCTAACCAGCTGAGCTATAGGCCCTTGAAAGGGATGAATATTAAAATGGCTGGGCTAGCTGGATTTGAACCAACGCATGACGGAGTCAAAGTCCGTTGCCTTACCGCTTGGCTATAGCCCATTGAGTTAGCAAGAGGATATTCTATAGATATCATTGTATGTATGGAGCGGGTGATGAGAATCGAACTCACGACATCAGCTTGGAAGGCTGAGGTTTTACCATTAAACTACACCCGCATTAATTATTATAATATTAGATAGCCTTTAGAGCCTTACTATGGCCTTACATGCTTCTTCCTCTTCTATCATAGAAGTGAATGCGTCGAAGCAACTCGAAGATTATTCATGGATGTATTGCTTGTGGCTGAGGTTTTACCATTAAACTACACCCGCATCAATTTAATAAGGTTTATTTTTAAACTATACCCGAAAAAGTTATATGGGGCGACTGATGGGAATCGAACCCACGAATGTCGGAACCACAATCCGATGCGTTAACCACTTCGCCACAACCGCCATAATGGTGGAGGGGGACGGATTCGAACCGCCGAACCCTCAGGGAGCGGATTTACAGTCCGCCGCGTTTAGCCACTTCGCTACCCCTCCAATTTTAATAAATACCAGATGGCTCGGGACGGAATCGAACCGCCGACACATGGATTTTCAGTCCATTGCTCTACCGACTGAGCTACCGAGCCAAATTTAAATGGCGGTCCCGACCGGGATCGAACCGGCGATCTCCTGCGTGACAGGCAGGCATGTTAACCGCTACACCACGGGACCTTAATTAATTTTAACTTGATTAAGACATTTACTTAGTAAATTTGTTTAGAAAATCTTCGGTATTTTTCGCAAAACGCCATGTAAGTATTACAAGTAAGTAAGCGTTTGGTTGCGGGGACAGGATTTGAACCTGCGACCTTCGGGTTATGAGCCCGACGAGCTACCAGACTGCTCCACCCCGCGATGATAAGAATTATTGAATTATATCAAAATTATATGGCGGAGGAAGAGGGATTCGAACCCCCGCGGGCTTTAACACCCCTGTCGGTTTTCAAGACCGATCCCTTCAGCCGGACTTGGGTATTCCTCCGTATATAAGTGGAGCCTAGCGGGATCGAACCGCTGACCTCCTGCGTGCAAGGCAGGCGCTCTCCCAGCTGAGCTAAGGCCCCAAATGAAATAGTGGTCGGGAAGACAGGATTCGAACCTGCGACCCCTTGGTCCCAAACCAAGTGCTCTACCAAGCTGAGCTACTTCCCGTTAAAAATATGGCGCGCCCGACAGGAGTCGAACCCATAACCTTCTGATCCGTAGTCAGACGCTCTATCCAATTGAGCTACGGGCGCTTTATATTTGTTTCTATCGTAAAAATCTTTGGTGCCGAGGACCGGAATCGAACCGGTACGGTAGTCACCTACCGCAGGATTTTAAGTCCTGTGCGTCTGCCAGTTCCGCCACCCCGGCACAGTTGAATCTGGAGCGGAAGACGGGATTCGAACCCGCGACCCCCACCTTGGCAAGGTGGTGTTCTACCACTGAACTACTTCCGCATAATGCGGGTGAAGGGACTCGAACCCCCACGTCAAAGACACTAGATCCTAAGTCTAGCGCGTCTGCCAATTCCGCCACACCCGCAAATTGTGAGTTATTTTGTAATCACTAAAAAACTTTGGTGAGCCATGAAGGACTCGAACCTTCGACCCTCTGATTAAAAGTCAGATGCTCTACCGACTGAGCTAATGGCTCAAAATAGAAATATATTTTGAAATATACTCGGTAATAAATGAAGTTTTGTATTATATCTTGTGAATAAGTGGTGCCGGCGAAAGGAGTCGAACCCTCGACCTACTGATTACAAGTCAGTTGCTCTACCAACTGAGCTACACCGGCATATGGTGGAGGATGACGGGATCGAACCGCCGACCCCCTGCTTGTAAGGCAGGTGCTCTCCCAGCTGAGCTAATCCTCCAAAAAATAAGTTATTTACATATATCAAAGAAATTTGGTGACCCGTACGGGATTCGAACCCGTGTTACCGCCGTGAAAGGGCGGTGTCTTAACCGCTTGACCAACGGGCCATCTATAAACTCAAGTACTATTTTAGTATAACATACACAAAATAGCCTGTCAACTTCTGCGAAGTTTTTTTATTGATTTTTTATTCAATCTTGAAGAACATTTCCTATCTTACAATCTTTCATGAAGATGTTCAATAGGGAATTCATTCCTTCAAAACTAGATAACGTTCATACATTCATTTTGAATCTAGCTCCAGAAAGCACATCCTATGGATGTAAATTGGCTTCTTCGCTTTTTAGTTTGGTTAAGTCCTCGATCGATTAGTATCAGTCAGCTACACACGTCACCGTGCTTCCACCTCTGACCTATCAACCTCGTCATCTTCGAGGGATCTTACTAGCTTGCGCTATGGGAAATCTCATCTTGAGGGGGGCTTCATGCTTAGATGCTTTCAGCACTTATCCCGTCCACACATAGCTACCCAGCGATGCCCTTGGCAGAACAACTGGTACACCAGCGGTGTGTCCATCCCGGTCCTCTCGTACTAAGGACAGCTCCTCTCAAATTTCCTACGCCCACGACGGATAGGGACCGAACTGTCTCACGACGTTCTGAACCCAGCTCGCGTACCGCTTTAATGGGCGAACAGCCCAACCCTTGGGACCGACTACAGCCCCAGGATGCGATGAGCCGACATCGAGGTGCCAAACCTCCCCGTCGATGTGGACTCTTGGGGGAGATAAGCCTGTTATCCCCGGGGTAGCTTTTATCCGTTGAGCGATGGCCCTTCCATGCGGAACCACCGGATCACTAAGCCCGACTTTCGTCCCTGCTCGACTTGTAGGTCTCGCAGTCAAGCTCCCTTGTGCCTTTACACTCTACGAATGATTTCCAACCATTCTGAGGGAACCTTTGGGCGCCTCCGTTACATTTTAGGAGGCGACCGCCCCAGTCAAACTGCCCACCTGACACTGTCTCCCATGCCGATTTAGGCATGTGGGTTAGAATTTCAATACAGCCAGGGTAGTATCCCACCGACGCCTCCACCGAAGCTGGCGCTCCGGCTTCTAAGGCTCCTACCTATCCTGTACAAGCTGTACCAAAATTCAATATCAGGCTACAGTAAAGCTCCACGGGGTCTTTCCGTCCTGTCGCGGGTAACCTGCATCTTCACAGGTACTATAATTTCACCGAGTCTCTCGTTGAGACAGTGCCCAGATCGTTACACCTTTCGTGCGGGTCGGAACTTACCCGACAAGGAATTTCGCTACCTTAGGACCGTTATAGTTACGGCCGCCGTTTACTGGGGCTTCGATTCAAAGCTTCTCTTGCGATAACCTCTCCTCTTAACCTTCCAGCACCGGGCAGGTGTCAGCCCCTATACTTCGCCTTGCGGCTTCGCAGAGACCTGTGTTTTTGCTAAACAGTCGCCTGGGCCTATTCACTGCGGCTTATCAGGGCTATTCACCCTAATAAGCACCCCTTCTCCCGAAGTTACGGGGTCATTTTGCCGAGTTCCTTAACGAGAGTTCTCTCGAACACCTTAGGATTCTCTCCTCGCCTACCTGTGTCGGTTTGCGGTACGGGCACCTCTCACCTCGCTAGAGGCTTTTCTTGGCAGTGTGAAATCAGGAACTTCGGTACTTTATTTCCCTCGCCATCACAGCTCAGCCTTAACGATTCGCGGATTTGCCTACGAATCAGCCTTACTGCTTGGACGCGCATATCCAACAGCGCGCTTACCCTATCCTTCTGCGTCCCCCCATTGCTCAAACGGTGAGGAGGTGGTACAGGAATTTCAACCTGTTGTCCATCGCCTACGCCTTTCGGCCTCGGCTTAGGTCCCGACTTACCCTGAGCGGACGAGCCTTCCTCAGGAAACCTTAGGCATACGGTGGAGGGGATTCTCACCCCTCTTTCGCTACTCATACCGGCATTCTCACTTCTAAGCGCTCCACCAGTCCTTCCGGTCTGACTTCACTGCACTTAGAACGCTCTCCTACCATTGTTCTAAAAGAACAATCCACAGCTTCGGTGATACGTTTAGCCCCGGTACATTTTCGGCGCAGAGTCACTCGACCAGTGAGCTATTACGCACTCTTTAAATGGTGGCTGCTTCTAAGCCAACATCCTGGTTGTCTGGGCAACTCCACATCCTTTTCCACTTAACGTATACTTTGGGACCTTAGCTGGTGGTCTGGGCTGTTTCCCTCTTGACTACGGATCTTATCACTCGCAGTCTGACTCCTGAATATAAGTCTTTGGCATTCGGAGTTTGACTGAATTCGGTAACCCGTTGGGGGCCCCTAGTCCAATCAGTGCTCTACCTCCAAGACTCTAAATTCAAGGCTAGCCCTAAAGCTATTTCGGAGAGAACCAGCTATCTCCAAGTTCGATTGGAATTTCTCCGCTACCCACACCTCATCCCCGCACTTTTCAACGTGCGTGGGTTCGGGCCTCCATTCAGTGTTACCTGAACTTCACCCTGGACATGGGTAGATCACCTGGTTTCGGGTCTACAACCACGTACTCATGCGCCCTACTTAAGACTCGCTTTCGCTGCGGCTCCGTCTTATCAACTTAACCTTGCACGTGATCGTAACTCGCCGGTTCATTCTACAAAAGGCACGCCATCACCCTGATATTTTCCGAAGGAAAAATCATAGGGCTCTGACTACTTGTAGGCACACGGTTTCAGGATCTCTTTCACTCCCCTTCCGGGGTGCTTTTCACCTTTCCCTCACGGTACTGGTTCACTATCGGTCACTAGGGAGTATTTAGCCTTGGGAGATGGTCCTCCCTGCTTCCGACGGGATTTCTCGTGTCCCGCCGTACTCAGGATCCACTCTAGAGAGAACGAAGTTTCGACTACAGGGCTGTTACCTTCTGTGGCTGATCTTTCCAGATCACTTCATCTACCTCGTTCTTTTGTAACTCCGTACAGAGTGTCCTACAACCCCAAGAGGCAAGCCTCTTGGTTTGGGCTATTTTCCGTTTCGCTCGCCGCTACTCAGGAAATCGCGTTTGCTTTCTCTTCCTCCGGGTACTTAGATGTTTCAGTTCCCCGGGTTTACCTTCAACTACCCTATGAATTCAGGTAGAGATACTACTCCATTACGAGCAGTGGGTTTCCCCATTCGGAAATCTTCGGATCAAAGCTTACTTACAGCTCCCCGAAGCATATCGGTGTTAGTCCCGTCCTTCATCGGCTCCTAGTGCCAAGGCATCCACCGTGCGCCCTTACTAACTTAACCTAAGTTAAAGTCGTAAAAACTTTACAGTTTATTACTTTGGTTTTAATTCTTAATGAATGTCTTGTTACGTTATCTAGTTTTCAAGGTACGAATTCTAATAGAAGGAAAGTTCCTTCAAAACTGACCACAATAAATCAAGCGTCTTTTTATGAATCTCATAAGAGATTCAGTTTCCTTAGAAAGGAGGTGATCCAGCCGCACCTTCCGATACGGCTACCTTGTTACGACTTCACCCCAATCATCTGTCCCACCTTAGGCGGCTGGCTCCTAGATGAAACAAGTTTCATCTTAGGTTACCCCACCGACTTCGGGTGTTACAAACTCTCGTGGTGTGACGGGCGGTGTGTACAAGGCCCGGGAACGTATTCACCGCGGCATGCTGATCCGCGATTACTAGCGATTCCAGCTTCATGCAGGCGAGTTGCAGCCTGCAATCCGAACTGAGAATGGTTTTATGGGATTCGCTTAACCTCGCGGTTTTGCTGCCCTTTGTACCATCCATTGTAGCACGTGTGTAGCCCAGGTCATAAGGGGCATGATGATTTGACGTCATCCCCACCTTCCTCCGGTTTGTCACCGGCAGTCACCTTAGAGTGCCCAACTGAATGCTGGCAACTAAGATCAAGGGTTGCGCTCGTTGCGGGACTTAACCCAACATCTCACGACACGAGCTGACGACAACCATGCACCACCTGTCACCTTTGTCCCCGAAGGGAAAACTCTATCTCTAGAGCGGTCATAGGGATGTCAAGACCTGGTAAGGTTCTTCGCGTTGCTTCGAATTAAACCACATGCTCCACCGCTTGTGCGGGCCCCCGTCAATTCCTTTGAGTTTCAGTCTTGCGACCGTACTCCCCAGGCGGAGTGCTTAATGCGTTTGCTGCAGCACTAAGGGGCGGAAACCCCCTAACACTTAGCACTCATCGTTTACGGCGTGGACTACCAGGGTATCTAATCCTGTTCGCTCCCCACGCTTTCGCTCCTCAGCGTCAGTTACAGACCAGAGAGTCGCCTTCGCCACTGGTGTTCCTCCACATCTCTACGCATTTCACCGCTACACGTGGAATTCCACTCTCCTCTTCTGCACTCAAGTCTCCCAGTTTCCAATGACCCTCCCCGGTTGAGCCGGGGGCTTTCACATCAGACTTAAAAGACCGCCTGCGAGCGCTTTACGCCCAATAATTCCGGATAACGCTTGCCACCTACGTATTACCGCGGCTGCTGGCACGTAGTTAGCCGTGGCTTTCTGGTTAAGTACCGTCAAGGTACGAGCAGTTACTCTCGTACTTGTTCTTCCTTAACAACAGAACTTTACGACCCGAAGGCCTTCATCGTTCACGCGGCGTTGCTCCGTCAGACTTTCGTCCATTGCGGAAGATTCCCTACTGCTGCCTCCCGTAGGAGTCTGGGCCGTGTCTCAGTCCCAGTGTGGCCGATCACCCTCTCAGGTCGGCTACGCATCGTTGCCTTGGTGAGCCGTTACCTCACCAACTAGCTAATGCGCCGCGGGCCCATCTGTAAGTGATAGCCGAAACCATCTTTTAATAGAGAACCATGAGGTTCTTTATATTATCCGGTATTAGCTCCGGTTTCCCGAAGTTATCCCAGTCTTACAGGCAGGTTGCCCACGTGTTACTCACCCGTCCGCCGCTAATTAAAGGAAGCAAGCTTCCTTTAATCCGCTCGACTTGCATGTATTAGGCACGCCGCCAGCGTTCATCCTGAGCCAGGATCAAACTCTCCAATAAGAGATATTTGATTGCTCAAATAAAAAATTAAAAATAGATTAAACGTTGACGCTTGTTTATTGTGTTCAGTTTTCAAAGAACTTTTTTAAAAACAACTTTATTAAGTTACCACTTTGGATTATTAATGTCAACATGTTTTTCACCAACAAAAACTTTTGTTAGATCAAACGAGTTAACTTAATCATTATATCATAATACTTCTTCTTTGTCAACTTCTGTGAAGTTAACTTAGAAAATAAAAAGCAATCTTTAGGAGATTACTTGTTTCTTACGAGACAATAACCATCTTACCATATGCATTTCTCAATGTCAACTTCTACGAAGTTGTAAAATATGGTAAGCCTAGCGACGTCCTACTCTCACAGGGGGAATCCCCCAACTACCATCGGCGCTGAAGAGCTTAACTTCCGTGTTCGGTATGGGAACGGGTGTGACCTCTTCGCCATCATCACTAGACTTTATTAAAAAAGAATTACGAATTCAACTTTATTATCATATCACATGACTTGTCGTCCGTCAACTTCTGTGAAGTGTTTAACTTCTAATTAATTTATTCATATCTTGTTTCTTAAGATGAATTTTTATCTTATCATACGAACTAACTAAAAAACAACATTAATTCAAATGGTATTTTTTAGGACGCTAAAGACTAAAATTTAGATTAAATTTCTTAATCAGCCACTTCTTCATTAGTTGGGAGCTGTTCTAATCTACTCTTTCATACAATAGATACTTCATAATTTTATAAGAAATCTATTTTATTAGTGAACATATTTTTTTTAGGAATATTAAATAGAAATGTAAAATCAATCGAAACTTAAATTGTTTAATCACACAAAAAAATCGACCAATGTCTACTCCCCTAAGTTATGTAAACAGTTGGTCGTATTTAGAATTATTCATTTTCTGTTTCACTAATCAATTCCTTTTGGTACCTTTCAAACATAATCATTTGATAATGCTTGACTAGTTCTCTAAAGACTCTTTCATTTTCCATATTCATTATTGTATAGATTCGTTCAATTTTATGATTATTTGTTTGTATGATTGTCGTTGAATCAGGATTAAACTTTATTATATCAGCCATAGAACCTTCTCCCCCTTATTAACCTTATATTGTTTAATATGCTTTTAGGAACGAATAGGCAACTCTCTAAGTCAAAAATGATTAAAAAGCACAGAACATTCAGAATATTATTCGGCTAAATCATTAACTTTATTTATTGTTTTAACACATATAAAAAGCTTGTAGAGAGAAATTCTCCACAAGCTCCTTATTAATAGTTATGCATGAAAATTAGTACCATCTGTAGTCTCTTTAATAACACCAGTACGGATTACAAAGTCTCCAAAATGCTCTCCTGTTTGGCGTTCTTTTGCAAAATTAGTAAGGAGAACTCGAAGTTCACTAAGAATCTCTTCTTCACCAATATTTTCACGATACATCTTACTTAGGCGACTGCCATCATATGCAGCGCCAAGATACATATTATACTTCCCAGGTGCCTTACCAATAAATCCAATTTCACCAAGCGCGTGACGTGCACACCCGTTCGGACAGCCAGTCATACGAATCGTAATTTCTTCATTGCGTAAACCATTTTCATCAATTATCACATCTATCTTATCAAGAAGAACAGGTAGGTAACGTTCAGCTTCCGCCATTGCCAATCCACAGGTAGGAAGTGATACACATGCAAGTGAACTACGGCGAATGGCAGAGTAGTGTTTACCATCTGTTAAGCCGTACTGTTCTATTAACTCCGAAACTTTTTTCTTCTTTTGACTTGATACATTTGCGATGACTAGGTTTTGATTCGCTGTAAGACGAAAATCTCCTGAATGAATTTTTGCAATTTCACGTAGACCAGTCATTAACTGATAGTCTTCATAATCTGTGATTCTGCCACCTTCAACAAAAAGTGTAAAATTCCATTTTCCTTTCACACCTTTTTCCCAGCCATAACGGTCCCCATTATGATCAAAATGGAATGGTTTAGCTTCATCAAGACTCCAGCCTAAACGCTGTTCAAGTTCAGTCTTTACATTTTCTAACCCTAGTCGATCAACTGTGTACTTAAATCTAGCGTTTTTACGCACTGAACGATTTCCGTAATCACGTTGAATTGTAATAATTTTTTCAGAAACATCATAAATTTGTTCAGGTTTACAGAAACCAATAACCTTAGCAAGTTGAGGATATGTCTCTTTATCACCATGAGTCATTCCCATTCCGCCACCAATTGCTACGTTAAAACCACTAAGCTTTCCATCTTCTACAATCGCTATAAATCCCAGATCTTGAGAATACACATCAATATCATTCGATGGTGGAACTGCTATACCGATTTTAAACTTACGTGGTAAATAAAGTGGTCCATACATTGGCTCCACTTCTGCTTCCTCAACATCAGGCGTGCCAGCTACTTTCTCTTCGTCTAACCAAAGCTCGTGATAAGCTCTAGTTCTAGGTAGTAACTTTTCACTTAACACCTTGGACCATTCGAAAACTTCAGCATGAACTTCTGATTGGTAAGGATTAGGATTACACATTACGTTTCTGTTAACATCACCACAGGCAGCAATAGTGTCTAGTAAAGATGCATGAATCTCTTGAATGGTTTTTTTCATGTTCCATTTTAAAATTCCATGCATTTGAAAGGCTTGACGAGTTGTTAATTTAAGTGTTCCATTCCCATATTTTTGGGCAAGCTCGTCCATAACCAACCATTGTTCAGGAGTTGATACCCCACCAGGTGTACGAACACGAAGCATAAATTGATATGCTGGCTCTAATTTTTGTTTTTGGCGCTCATTACGGAGATCTCGATCATCTTGTAAATAGCTACCGTGGAATTTCATTAAACGGTTATCATCTTCAGAGATACCTGAACTAATACGGTCTAGCATTGTTTCTCTTAGCGTACCGCGCAAGTAATTACTTTCTTCTTTTATACGTTCAACATCACTTGGTGGCCCTTCTGGCGCCTTCAAATTTTGTTTTACCATGTTGGATAACTCCTTTCAATCAAACATCTCAATATACATCACGTTGGTAACGTTTGTTCTGTTGCATCACTGCAAGATATTCAGTCGCCTTTTCACGACTCAGGTTACCTTCTTTTTCAATGATTTCAATTAGTGTATTATGAACGTCACGTGCCATATGCTTTTCATCTCCGCAAATATAAACAACCGCACCATCTTGCAACCATTGGAATATGTCCTTACTTTGCTCTAGCATGCGATGTTGGACATACACTTTTTCATCTGTGTCACGAGAAAACGCAACATCCATTCTAGTTAATACACCATCTTTAAGCCATTTTTGCCATTCAGTTTGATATAGGAAATCCGTGACAAAATGCTGGTCACCGAAGAACATCCATGATTTCCCTTCAGAACCAACTTCTTCACGTTCTTGCATAAATGAACGGAACGGCGCCACACCTGTCCCCGGTCCAACCATTATAATTTGTGTATCAGGGTCAGCTGGAAGCTTAAAGTTTTGATTATGTTGAATATAAACAGGAAGTGAATCACCAGGTTGTAAACGTTCTGCACATAAGATCGAGCAAACACCTTTTCGTTCACGGCCATGGGCATCATATCGAACCGCACCTATTGTTAAATGAACTTCTTCAGGATTTGCAGTTAAACTGCTCGAGATTGAATATAAACGGGCTGGCATTTTTCGGAGAATGGAGACGAACTCTTGTACCGAAGTATTCCAAGGACCAAAATCTCTAATCAAATCTAGTAAATCTCTTCCATCTATATATTCTTTTAGTTTATTCTCGTTACCTGCTGAGATTAATTTTTTCAATTCATCATTCCCCGAAAGTGTAGCGGCCTTCTCAACAAGAGGTTTCGTTAAAACAGTAATTTCAAAATGAGAAGTTAAAGCTTCCTTTAAAGTAACCTCTCCTTGTTTATTTACGGTTACCTTTTCCTCTGAGTTCCACTTCATTTCATCTAGTAACATATCAACTAAAGCCGGATCATTTTCCGGATAAACACCTAAGCTATCACCAGGTTCGAATGTAATACCCGATCCTTCAAGAGATAGTTCAAGATGACGTGTTTCTTTATTTGAACCACGACCATTTAAATTTATATTTTCAAGTATTTCAGCTTTAAATGGATTTGTTCTAGAGTAGGTGGTTTCGGTAACTTGTGGAATTGAAGTAGGTGTAGCAGTTGTTCCACCGCCAGTTCCTTCATTAAGACCACTTAGTACTCCCTCAACCCATTCAGCTGCAGGCTCATCAAAATCAAGGTCACAATCAACACGTTGATAAAGTCTTGTGCCTCCAAGTTCTTCTAACCGCTGATCAAACTCTTTTCCTGTATGACAGAAAAACTCATAAGAACTATCACCAAGCGATAAAACTGAGTATCTTAAGTTCTCTAGTTTCGGTGCACGTCTACCATGCAGGAACTCATGGAATGATATCGCATTATCAGGTGGTTCACCTTCTCCATGTGTACTTACAAGAATAAGTAGGTTTTCGACTTTCTTCAAATTATTTGGTTTAAAGTCATTCATTGAAGCGACAGTGACATTGAAACCCTGCTCTTTAAGAGTCTTCCCAGTACTTTCAGCGAGTCTCTGTGCGTTTCCGGTTTGAGACCCAAAAAGAATGGTTACATCTTTAGAAATCGATTGTACTGAAACTGCTGCTGTAGATTGTTCTGCAGCTGGAACATCTTGCACACTGACTGATGATGCTGACTGAGATGCCGCTAAATAACCACTTAACCACACTTTTTGTGATTCAGTCAAAGTTGGCAGAAGGCGATTTAGGAGCTCTGCCTGCTCCTGATTAAACGGACTGTTCATTACCTGAAGTTGCAACAAAATCCACCTCACAAAAGAATATAAACCTATATTACTTCATTTTCATTAGATTTATTGGTATTATTAATTCTTAGCATTCACTTAAATGTGAAATTATCCTACATTTATCATAGGTGTACTATTCCTATAAGTCAAGTTGGATTTAATTGTATATACTATTTTTAAAACTTTTTATTGGTGAATTATTATATATTTTAAATAATTCAGTTATAACTACAAACAACATATAAAAAAATCCCCTACTTCAGGGGATTTCTTGCTTAATTTATAACTTCTTCATTTTTATCCCTAACAATAATTTCATAAGGCTGACCATTTGTTTTCTCAAGTATATCAGTAGATTGTATTAACTCTTCAGTGACTCGTACAATGTCTTCAGCTAGTTTCTTTGCATTTGAATCTGTTTTGTTAACTGAGGTGTCAATAATATATTGCATTAAATCCTCAGTATATGAGTAACCCACTGCTATTAGAACCAAAAAATAAACTAATCATCATTATAGTCGCCATCGAAATGACAGATACTTTTTTAGCATTAGACTTCTTTGTACCTATACCGACAAACAATACCCGATCACCACTCTTAAATGATATATCCTCAAAAACTTGTTTTCTAGCTTTTAAAAATGGACCGCGATTAAAAATATAATCATAAATGGGCGCCCACAGTTTATAGATCAATTTATTCCATGTATTATTCAAACGATCACCTCAAAATTGGAAGTGTCTCTTTCCTAGAGACACCCCCAGTATCAATTACTTATCCTTTACACGTAGAAGTCTTAACCCATTCAATGTGACAAGAAGTGTTGCCCCCATATCTGCAAAAATGGCAATCCATAGCGTCAACCAACCAGGAACTACAAGTAGTAGCGCCACTAACTTGATACCAATCGAAAAAGTTATATTCTGTTTAATAATATTCAATGCTTTTCGACTAAGTTTTATGGTAAAAGGAAGTTTGCGAAGATCGTCAGCCATTAAGGCTATATCTGCTGTTTCAAGAGCTGTATCCGTTCCGGCTCCGCCCATTGCAATTCCTACTGTTGATGCAGCTAAAGCAGGTGCATCATTTACGCCATCTCCTACCATCGCTACATGACTATATTGTTTTCTAAGTTCTTTGATGAATGACAGCTTATCCTGAGGCAATAGTTCCGCTTGGATTTCAGTTACGCCAACCTGTTTTCCTATCGCATTTGCTGTACCTTGGTTATCTCCAGTAAGCATAATGGTTTTCTTAATTCCTAATTCATGAAGCTTTTGAATAACTGACTGACTACTACTTCTCACTTCATCTGCAACTGCAATTAAGGCTACTATCTCACTCTCAGTTCCAGCAATCATAACTGTTTTACCATCATTTTGTAGTCGACTAATTTCTTGATTCATTTCCTCAGATATATCATAAATTGAAATCTCTTTAAAAAGGGCAGGGTTTCCTACATAATAAGTAATTCCGGAAATTTGGCCTCTAATCCCTTTTCCTGTGATTGAGGTAAAATCTTCTATCATAACAGACTGATAGTCGACTCCCTCTGCCTCAGCTTTTTTCATAATAGCAACAGCAAGTGGGTGCTGTGATTTATTTTCTAACGCAGCTATTATTTTTAACAACTCTGCCGAATTTTCACTTTGTTGTGGTAGATAGTCTGTTACAGCTGGTCTACCTTTTGTTAATGTTCCTGTTTTATCAAAAGCGATGGCTTTAATAGCACCCGCTTCTTCTAAATGAATTCCTCCTTTGATTAAAACACCATTCCTGGCCGCGTTTCCAATAGCTGTTACGATTGAAACAGGAGTTGATATAACGAGTGCACAAGGACATCCAACAACAAGTACCGCTAGACCTTGATAGATCCAAGCACTCCAGTCAGCGTTTAATAATAGAGGTGGAACAACTGCAACGCCTAAAGCAACTAACATAATAATCGGTGTGTAATATTTTGCAAACCGATCAACAAAGGCCTGTGATGGAGCCCGTTCAGCCTGTGCTTCTTCAACTAAATGAATAATTTTTGCAATGGTTGTATCATCCACATATTTAGTAACTCTAATCTCAAGAACACCCTCTTCATTAAGTGTTCCTGCAAATACTTCATGATCTATTTCTTTTGTCACTGGCACTGATTCACCAGTAATAGCAGCTTGATTTACCGCAGACGTTCCTGTTACGACCATTCCATCCATCGCTATTTTTTGACCTGGTTTAACAATCATAATATCGCCTATTTCGATATCCTCTACGGAGACCATTAGCTCATGACCGTTTCTTCTAACCAAAGCTTCTTTTGGTGCAATATCCATTAATGATTGAATTGACTTTCGTGCTTTATCCATTGAGTAAGATTCTAAAACTTCACTTATAGCAAATAAGATAACAACTGCTGCCCCTTCACCCCATTCACCTATAAATGCCGCACCAATAATAGCAACTGTCATTAACGTTCTCATATCAAATCGTAAGTGAAATAGATTTTTAATTCCTGTCTTAAATAGTCTGTATCCCCCAATAATTATGGATGCTACATATCCGAATACTGATAGTATGCTTCCTTCTCCATATATCTCTCCTGTGATCCATCCAACCGCTAAAAAAACTGCCGATATAATCACATTAACATGTGTTTTTATGAAAGATTGTTTCTTTTCTTCAAACCGTTCTCTTTCAGAAACTACTTTAAGATTTTCAAAAGCCCCGGCTTTTTCAAGAGCTTTAATTGTTGTCTCCCCATAAACCGTAATCTTCGAGGCACCGAAGTTAACACTTGCATCTGTAACACCATCCAGGTGTTTGACGTTATTTTCAAACGTCTTTGCACAGCCTGCTCAGGAAAATCCCTGCACACGATAAACATTTTTCTCTTGTGCGTCCGCAACTGTATTACCCACGCAATGCCACCTCCTTTTGATGTGCAAATGCGATTTGGATTAATTGTCTTACATGATCATCATCTAGTGAATAAAAAACAAGCTTTCCTTCTTTTCTATACTGTGCTAACCCCATATTACGTAACAATCTTAAGTGATGTGAAGCTGTGGCTGTTGTACAACCAACAATATTGGCCACATCACAAACA
This sequence comes from Litchfieldia alkalitelluris, assembly GCF_002019645.1. Taxonomy (GTDB): domain Bacteria; phylum Bacillota; class Bacilli; order Bacillales; family Bacillaceae_L; genus Litchfieldia; species Litchfieldia alkalitelluris. The sequence goes on from NZ_KV917374.1 coordinate 4,379,143, forward strand.
CATAATTCATCTTCTAAGGTTAGTGAATAAGCAATTTTAATTCTTGTATCATCTGATAATGCTTTAAAAATTTTTGCAACCTCTAACGTATTTTGCTTTGAAACATCATTTTTTACTCGGACAACCTTTTCTTCATCAAAACAAGTGATTTCACATAATTCTTCATTTTTCATTGTTTATCACACACCCATTCATTCAAACGTCTATTTGACTATTAGTATATGCAAAAAAAACACAAACGGTCAAACATTTATTTGAATGTTTATTGTTTTTTTCTCATAAAAATAGGGTTGCTCCATTAATAGGAGCAACCCAGATCAGTGTCTATTCTTTTACAATTTCTTTTGTGCTTCTCACAGTGTCAATCGGACGAACCATTTTCTCTATTTGATCACGCTTAGGCTCTAAAAATGGCGGAAGTGACAATTTCTCTCCAAGAGTTTCATATGGCTCATCACCCATGAACCCTGGACCATCTGTCGCAAGCTCAAAAAGAATTTGTGGTGCAACTCTCGAATATAGAGACTTAAAAAAGAAGCGATCTACAAAACCAGATGTTTGAAGTCCAAAGCTTTCAATGCGGCTTTGCCATGCATCTAGTTCCGCACGATCCTCTACTCGAAATGCAACATGGTGGACTGTGCCAAAGCCTTGCCTACTTTGTGGTGAATCTGAATCATTTTCGACAATAACTTGCGCACCATTTCCTCCCTCTCCAACCTCAAACAAATGGAGGGATTCTTCTTTGCCAATTTCTTTGAAGGAGAAAATTTTCTCAAGTACTTCCTTAAAATAATCGAAGTGGGCAGTTTTAATAAACACAGGACCTAACCCTGTAATCGCATGGTCTAATGGGATTGGTCCTTTTTCCCACGGAGTCCCTGAAGAAACACCTGCATTGAATTCATCAGAGATTAACTGATATTGTTGGTCATCAAAATCCACAAAAGATAAGGTCTTCTTACCAAATTGTTCTTTAATACCTTTATGCTTAACTTCTAAGCGATCAAATCTTTTCACCCAATATTCTAATGCAGCATCATTGGGTACACGGAAGGATGACTTAGCAATTTCGTTTGTTCCATGAACTCCTTTTGGAATTCCCGGAAAATCAAAGAATGTCATATCAGTACCAGGGCTTCCTTTATCATCTGCGAAAAATAAGTGATAGGTTTGAATATCATCTTGGTTAACAGTTTTCTTTACTAACCGCATCCCTAATACATATGTGAAAAACTGATAGTTTTTTTCAGCACTGCTTGTTATGGCAGTTACGTGGTGTACACCCTTTAGTTGATTCATCTTTTTTCCTCCAGTAAGTTGTTTATAGTTTAGTGTTCCTGACAATCAATTTAAATAATCTAAATAAATATCCTTAAATAAAATATCTTTAATTCGAGATAAATATAACACGGACTAAATTAGCTGTCAATTCGCCCCAGCTTATAAAAGTGGAGAGGATTAGTCTTTTGCTGACCAATCCTTCTTTTTTAACTACTTATTTGATTTGTACTTTCGGTAAAATAGATTTGTTTTGAAGGCATAAATACAACAATCGTTAATGCTATTCCAAGAAGAACACTTACTGCTGAGAAGACAATACACACCAACTGTAAAGAAAATACCTCAGCCATCAGTCCTAGGATTAATGTTAAGAGAATCTGGACAATTCCTTGGGCCATATCTGCAACACTTCCAATTCTCCCCATAATATTGACTGGGACTTGGTTTTGAAAGAAGGTCGCATATCCAGCATTGGCAAATGACATAAAAAAGCCGAGAAATATAAAAGCTAAGGTTGCTGTAATAAAGTTAAATGATGAATAAAAAAGTCCATAACCGATAGCAGTTAGCAACATTCCCCCACCAACAAATGCTCTTAAAGAAAGTTTACTTGATGAAATAGCAGCAGCACTGGCACCTACGATAGCACCTATTCCCGTAATACTTACTAAAAGCCCGTAATCACGATCTGTTAACTCCAGATGCTGTTTAATAAAAGTTACCTCTTGGGAATCTAGAGCAAAACCAATCAACATCGTTACTTGAAATAATAAATAAACGATAATAAAATACTTTGCTGCTTTTGAAAAATCTAATACTGCCCTCAAGTCATTCAAAATCATTTTTAGACCAATTGGCTCTCGGATAGCCCCGTTTGAGTCAACCACATCAGGTAAAAAATAGATAAATCCTGCACAAACAATAAAGGTTATAGCATTTATCCATATAGACATATCCGTACCGACATACATAATTAAAACACCTGAAATGGCTGGTCCGATAAGAAATGCGCCCGAACTTGTCATACTCATTAGCGAATTAAACCTTTTCCGTTTTTCAGCAGGGACTAGTCTTGTTATGTAAACGGATGAACTAGGACCGAAGAATGCTCCAGCAATATTAATTAGTAATAATAATGAATAAATTGTCCATAATGACGAGATAAAAGGAAGTAAAAAGACCAGGATTCCTCTGACCACATCAATGCTAATCATTAACTTTCTGGTATTCACTCGATCAATGATACTTCCTGACCACGTATTAGTTAGCAAAACTGCAATTGGCCTAATCATATAAAGCCCCGCTACTGCAGCAGCAGATCCAGTAAGATTTAAGATAGATAAATTCAACGCAATTAAATAAATCCAATTTCCTAAATAAGAAATCCCAATTCCAGAAATTAATAGTAAGGGGTTTTTCCAACTATTCATAGACTCATCCTTTTCGACAATCATTTACATCCGGCTAACAATACTGAAGATAAGCCTTATGAAACATATAGTTCTCTTTTGCAACTGGAATTTCCTGCTATACACCAGAGTTAAAATAAAAAAGCCGACCATATGAGATCGGCTTTTTCATCTATAGTTAGTATCCTACATAAGCAGAACCAACAATTATTAAAAGAATGAACAGCACTACGATTAACGCAAATCCACCACCGTAAGTGTGACTCATAATAACACCTCCTTAGCTGTGTTACATTAATATTCTATGCAAGGGAGGAAGCTTCGTTTGGGCCATCATACAGTTTTGAAAAAATTAATGAATCCGCCGTTCCAAACCCTAAATTAATGCTGCCCTTAAATCATCAATTGCGTTCATAACCTCTTCCACATCTCTTTCATCATTCATTTCGTTTCTAGCATGCAACAAGACCGGTCTTAATGACTCCACGGAACGCCCGAAGTGATACATCCAATCATATCTTGGCACCATCCAAGTATGAAAGTGATGAGTAGTATCCTCATTATAAAAATAGTATACAAACTCAATTCCTAGCACTTTTCTTTGTGCTTCTCTTATTTTTGTTAAGAGCCTTATGTAGTCCATTTGTTCTTCTTCATTTAATTCATCAAAGCAAGTAATATGTCGTTTAGATGCTAGGATTACCAAGCCTTTAATTGGATAAGCCACATCCTGGTGTGCGTGAAAATGATCCGTTTCCACGATAACTCCTCCATCTGGAACAACCACACCACTTGTTAAAGCACAACTCAAGCATTCAACCTCAACTGTATTTCCATTGGATAATGTTATTCTCCTCATTGTACTCCCCCAAATACTTCTATCTTCTTTTTAGAATTATACTTTGGTTAGAGAATTTTAAAAAACTGGTAGGGAATCATGTGAACTCCCTTACCAGTTTTTAATCATTTATTTCTCTAACACCGTAAACGAAATTGCCCTAATTTCTTCATCTAAGAAACCCGCCTTCAGAATTAATAACCTGTCCAGTAATCCAACCCGCTTCTTCACTTGAAAGAAATGCTATTAGTCTGGCTGCGTCTTCTGGTTGACCAGGTCGCCCCATTAAACATTTCGGTAAAAGTTGTTTCTTTACCTCCTCTGTCATCCACCCTGTATCTGTAGGACCGGGGTTCACTGCATTAACTGTGATTCCAAGTGGAGCAATTTCTGCAGAAAGTGCTACTGTAAATGCAGAAATGGCCCCTTTTGTTGCTGCATAGGCTAATTCCCCAGGCATCGGACCTTGTCCTTGTCCAGAAGTTAAATTAATAACCCGACCAGCAGCATGACCAGAGTCTTTAAAACGGCGAGCAAACTCTGAACAAAGCAAGAAGGTAGACCTCATGTTAACAGCATAATGATCATCAATCGTTTTCGCATTAAGCCCTAAATACCCATCACGTTCAGAATGTGCCGCATTATTAACTAAAATTGTAGGAAATCCTAATTTCCCAGTCACTTTATCTAGAATTAATGTTGCAGCATCATATCTAGACAAGTCTACTATCATATGATGACAACGAACACCAAGAGATTCTAATTCATTCTGAAAAGTAGATGGCCACCGGTCTTCAGACATCCAGTGTGTAAAAAAGATATCAGCTCCTTTACTGGCTAATTCCCGACAAATAGCTGCTCCAATTCCATAAGAATGACTCACTCCTGTAACAATGGCAATTTGCCCGTTAAAATTTGTCATATTTTCACCTCACCTAATTTTCGCTACTATACTTGTCTCACGATTTCCACCATCATGAAAAACAATTTGAGCAGTTTCCATAGTTGTTGAAATATCCTTTGCTACTTCAACAACAAATGTTCTTGGTGTTGCATCAGCATTGCAAGTGTCCCCTGATCTATATAAATAGATTACTAATTCTTTTTTTAAATCATTTACTTTAATGGTTTCAACCTCATAAGGACAGCTACCAGACTCTTGGACACCTATGAAATAGACATCACTTTTATCAAACTCAACAGTTGGAATATTTTTTGTTAATTGATAGAAATCCCAATTTTGTTCATATGTATCTTGTTCCGTTGCTTTTGTTACTATCGATAAGATATTAGGTGGTTGCTCTGGTACATCTGCTATTTCATAAAACTGAAGTGGAAGACTTTTTTCGGTTTCAATCAACTTCCCTGTTCCAAGATCTTTATCGGTAAATATACTGACTCCAAACATTACGACTATTATGATTGCCACACTTCCAACCAAAAGATTCTTGTTCAAACAATTCCCCCCTTTTTTCTCCAGTGATTGATCCAGCTCTCAATACGTTGCATATGTTCACTAGGTCTTTTCCCTTGCAAGTCCTGTCTCATTTTTACTCCCGCCCATTCATTGAAAAGTGGGTCCAATTGAATAGAACCATTCAAACTTTCGTACCCTTGTATCCAGCCTTTCCCAAACTTTTCAAAGACGGTAGGATCTACAACCTTTTGAAAATTGTACCCTTCTATTTTAAGAATTGAATAAGTCCTTGCTAAGTCAAAACGAGGATCTCCAACTGAGGCATTGGTCCAGTCGATGATTCCTGAAATCTCATTTTCATCTACTAAAACATTTAAAGGATGGAAATCTAGGTGCAGGAGACTCTTTGAAGATAGAGTGAATTTATTCCTTATGCGATTTAAAACATCTTGTTCTTCTTCATTTTTAGAAGAAAGCCAGCTATCACTCTCGTATTCTCTAAAGGAAATTTGATGAAGCGTTGCTTGGGATCTGCCAAACTCACTTCCTAAGTTGCAAGCATTTTTTGGGTTCTCCCTTAATTCGTCGAAGATGGTTTTGCCATTTACCCACTCCAATGACATGACAGCATATTCTTCAATACATTTTACTTTATATACTTTAGGCACTTTAATTCCATGGTTTTGTGCCATTCTCATTATGCTTTTTTCTTGCAAAAACTGATTAATCCTATTTCGCTCAATCGCACGGATGCCTAGAAGAGTATCATCCTTCATCTCAACCTTCCATACAGCACTATCATTTCCTGTTAAAATTTTTGAAACAGATTTTACCGGATTGATTTGTAACTCTTCTAGAAATTTGTCTATCATCATCTTATGTTCTCCTTTTTAAGAAGAATAATTTATTCAATAGTATTTGTTCCACCAAAAGCTATACAATAGTTGTCAGGATCGCGAATCACAAATTCCTGCCAAGGTCCCTCATTTTCATCTACCCAGGGATGTACCGCAATCTAAGCACCATCTTCTTTAAATTCCTTGTACAGATCATCTAACACGCTCCAGTTTTCAACATAGCAATACACATCAATCGCTACCCTTTGCCCTTTTCCAGGTTTGTTAGGTTGTACATCATCAATTGACTCAGCTTGTAGTAGTTTAAGCGCTAACCCCGTAAATCCGTCTTTAATTACCCACCATTCAGTTACTTCGCAACGTAAAACATCTCGATAATATTGTTGTGATTTTTCTAAATCAGAAACAAGTAAAACCTTTAATGAACTATGTATTTGCTTCATTCTCCTTAAACTCTCCTTCTGGAAGGTTTTGGTTAATCACTATTATACTCTTATACGAGATGAATTCGTATCGATTTTAGCAAAAGTATATAAAGTTCGGACAGCTTTTGCCACTTGGTAGCTTAAGCTGTCTAAAGTTACTCCGAGTTCGGACAACTTTCACTCCCTGACTCTCAAAGCTGTCCGAGGTTGCTCCGAGTTCGGACAGCTTTCACTCTCTGACTCTCGAAGTTGTCCGAAGTTACTCCAAGTTCGGACAACTTTCACTCCTTTGGCCCTCAAAGCTGTCCGAAGTTGCTCCGAGTTCGGACAACTTTTGGCACTTGGCTACTAAAGCTGTCTGAACTTGGCTAAGGTTCGGATAGCTTTTCCTCCTTGGACCTCGAAGTTGTCCGAAGTTACTCCAAGTTCGGACAGCTTTACTCTCTGACTCTCGAAGTTGTCCGAAGTTACTCCAAGTTCGGACAGCTTTCACTCTCTGACTCTCGAAGTTGTCCGAAGTTACTCCAAGTTCGGACAACTTTCACTCCTTGGCCCTCAAAGCTGTCCGAAGTTGCTCCGAGTTCGGACAACTTTTGGCACTTGGCTACTAAAGCTGTCTGAACTTGGCTAAGGTTCGGACAGCTTTTGCTCCTTGGCCCTCAAAGTTGTCCGAAGTTACTCCGAGTTCAGACAGCTTTACTCTCTGACTCTCGAAGTTGTCCGAAGTTACTCCAAGTTCGGACAACTTTCACTCCTTGGCCCTCAAAGCTGTCCGAAGTTGCTCCGAGTTCGGACAACTTTTGGCACTTGGCTACTAAAGCTGTCTGAACTTGGCTAAGGTTCGGACAGCTTTTCCTCCTTGGACCTCGAAGTTGTCCAATGTTACTCCAAGTTCGGACAACTTTTGCTCCCTGGCCCTCAAAGCTGTCCGAAGTTGCTCCAAGTTCGGACAGCTTTTGCTCCTTGGCCCTCAAAGTTGTCCGAAGTTACTCCGAGTTCAGACAGCTTCACTCTTTGGCCCTCGAAGCTATCTGGAGTAGTTTTTTATTGATAAAGAAGGGACATGGTTTCTTACTCTCGAAAGGTCGTTAACTTGACTGTTATCTTGTTATCTAATATAGTTACCTAGGTAACTATATTTCAAGGAGCAAACATTTAATGAATAACCATGACTTATTTCATTCTATTCAACAGTTATCCAGGCAATTAACGAAACATCTTAATGCTGCCTTAGAACCTTTTGGGTTATTCAGTGCACAGTGGTCTGTCCTTTATGTTCTAAAAACAAAAGGAACCTTAACTCAAAAACAGCTTTGTGAGTATTTATCAGTTGAAGCCCCACCGATGACTCGAACAATTCAAAGACTACTTAAACAGGGGTATATACAACAAGTTCAGGGGAACGATCGTAGATCAAAGTTTATTCAACTAACACCGAAGGCAGAAAAAGAATATCCAGTTTGGGAACAGGCTGTCATACATGTGAATGAAGAACTAATTAGTCAGTTTCCTAGTGATAAACAACACGAGTTTTATCTTTTACTAACAGAATGGCTTCACACATTTAACGATTTCAAACAAAAGGAGTAAAACAATGGAACACACTAAACTATGGACCAAGGATTTCATCTTGGTTAGCATCAGTACCTTTTTTGTTTTTTTAACATTTTATTATTTACTTGTTACACTTCCTGTTTACGCTCTTGAAGAATTAGGAACAAAAGCATCGGAAGCCGGATTATTAGTAACTATATTTCTTATTGCAGCAATTATCATTCGACCATTTGCAGGACATGGAATGAAATTGATTGGAAAACGGATGATTCTTTTTTTGGCTCTTCTCATTTTCTTCGTTTCTTCTGTATTGTACTTTTTACCTGAATCCATTTATACATTGCTTGCTTTACGTTTTTTTCACGGTATAGGATTTGGGATGGCTACTACAGTTTGCGGAACCATTGTGGCGGATTTAATTCCAGATTCTCGTCGCGGAGAAGGTATGGGATACTATATCATGTCAACAAATCTAGCTATGGTATTAGGACCATTTTTAGGATTAACGATTTTGAACCAATGGGGAGTAACTACCATGTTCACATTTAGTACCTTATTTGCATTTTTCGCATTATTAATCTCTTTATTTATTAAGCTACCAAGTAACAAACCTATAACAAACTCGACTCAAATTAAATCAACATTTAGCTTTGGAGATATTTTTGAATTATCTGCTGTTAAAATCTCCATTGTAGCTGCGTTATTTGCAATTGTTTATTCAGCCATCCTTTCATTTGTTTCTGTTTATGCAAATGAACTGGGGTTAGTAACTGTTTCGAACTTATTTTTTGTAGTATATGCATTTGTTCTTCTACTTTCAAGACCTTTTACAGGACGATGGTATGATCGCTTTGGTGCTAATGTCATTATCTATCCGAGTATCATTTGTTTTGCTATCGGAATGCTTTTGCTTAGCCAGACAACAACAGCATTGCTATTCCTAATTTCAGCAGCACTTATTGGGCTTGGCTGGGGTACTCTCTTCCCTAGTTTTCAAACCATCGCAATTCAACAAGCCGAACCTGAACGAAGAGGTTTAGCAACAGCTACTTTTCTATCAATCTTCGATCTTGGAATCGGGTTTGGATCATTTATCATAGGTTTAGCTGCAGCACAGGTAGAATTTAGTTCTCTTTATTTTTATTGTTCATTATTTGTATTGTTTGGTGCTGCGATTTATTATGTTCTTCATGGCCGAGGTAAGTTAGTTGCTTATAAAAAGGAGAAAATTACTTATTAAAGGAGTGCTTTTTCAGGGAACACTCCTTTTTTATATACAGAATCTCTTATAATTCCCATCAAGCTGCTTTATCACTAATGATGCTAGTCTTTTTTTCCATTCCAATCCATATTAGCCCGAGCACGATAATAATCCCACCAATGATTTGTGTGACTAATATCTTTTCATTAAAAAACATTGCACCTGTTACAGCTGCAGAAACTGGAACGAAATAACGGTAAAAGTTTGATTTGGTTGCACCCACTTTTTTCATTGAAATATTCCAAATAACAAAAGCTGCAACTGTACATAGTAAAACATTATACAAGATTGCTCCCCAAACTTGTGGAGTAAACTCACTCATTTGAACCTCTGTCCAACCAGTTAATGTAATGGGAAACAAAAATAAACTCCCAAATAAGATATACCAAGATGTCACCCTCATGGGCGAATATTTCTTCATTAGTGGCATACAAGACAAATTAAACAAAGCACCTAATAAACTAATGGATAAAGCCAATAAATTGCCTAGCATATATTCAGACCCAAGATCAAAGCCAGCTTCTCCACCTAAAATAATAAGCGATACTCCTATAAGCGCAACAATACCGCCAAAGACAAGTCGAAGAGTAATTTTCTCTTTTGTAAAAAGTGGTGCAAACAATGCGGCAAAGATTGGCCAAGGGGCCACATTCAATAAAGAAGCATTAGCTAGTGTGGTGAATTTTATTGAATACATCACAAGGATTTCCAACAACGTTACCCCAAATAAACCAATTAACGCTAATTTATATAAATCACGTTTTTCAACTTTAATCGTCCCCTCTGTAAGCTTTAAAATCCCGAATAAAATGGGTAGAGCTAAACCAAAACGCAAAAATACAAAGACCTCAGGTGTAAAAACATCCATAGCAAATCTAGAAATTCCAAAATTTGCTCCCCAGATAATTGATACAAAAATAAGACCAAGAAAATATAGATGATTCGATTTCATAGATTTTACTTCCTTAAATTAATTAATTTTTATAAAACAGAGTCGGTGTCATAATGTACATTCGCTACATGAAAAACGCACAAAATTCATTTGTTTCGTGAATTTTATTCGATTATTAAAGAATATATATTAATAAGTGATAAGAATAACCGTTTTTCGGTTTAAGAGTTCTTATAATGAAATTGGGAATCAACATACGATAATACCGTTCGACCATTTGTGTTTCTTCTGACCATTTTTCTTCAAGATTCTCAAACCAAGTTTCTCTAAAATCTTCCATGACCCTATATTCTCAATAGCAACACTCGCCCTAATACCCTTCGGTTTAGCAAGCTTAATTCCGTGAAGCAGCACCACCTCCGCAGTTTCTGAAGCGTAACCTTTTCCCCATGTATCTTTTCGATAATGGTATAAAAATTCTAAGACTCCTTCTTCTTCAGTTTGCTGATGTCCCAAACATCAATAAAGTCATCCTCTTTCTTTTCGGTACCCAGGAAACAAAAGTGTATACCCTTTTACTTCTTGAAATCGAATAAGAGAATGGTCACTTGTGTTATAACTTCCACAGACATTTCACCAGAACAATAAGCCATTTTTTCTTTATTTCCCCAAAACAGTGAAGTTTTTTCCGATATCACGAACTTCCCAGTTCCTCATCAAAAGTCGATTAGTTTCAAGCATGGTGAACCTCCTTTTCCATTTAAAATAGAACATATCAAGCACATATTGTGTTTAATGTACATGGTTACTTATAAGTGTATATATGTAAGTTATATTTTAACAGTTTAATAACAAAATAGTACCTTTCTAATCAGACATAGCATGGAAAATAATCTTCTAAAACATGTTCTTCAAAATTTAAGAATCTGATTCATCAATTCTCTAATAAAAGATCGCAGCAATTGGAATTCCACTAACTAAGTTACTTTCAGGGTAGACAACCATGCTAAACAAGTATTTCGCACCATGGTGAATGAAAATGGTTACCCCTCAGTGTGGAATGAGCGAAGAGCCACTCGACTCCTGCGGGATCTAGCGGTCTCGTGAGACCCCACAGGAGCCAAAGGCGACGAGGAGGCTCACGGACCGCCCCACGGAAAGCAGGTGGATCGCAGTGAATGGCACTCCACTATCTAAGTTATTTTCAGGGTAGACATCTATGCTAATTTAATTCGCACCATGGGGGATGAAAAAACTTTATACTTAGCGTAGTGTCTAGCTCCAGGCGCTATCGGCTCTCAGGGTAGACCTTTATGCGAATAAGTATTGGCACCATGGAAGATGAAAAAGTTTTATACTCAGTGTGGAATGAGCAGAGAGTCACCTGACTCCTGCGGGATCTAGCGGTCTCGTGAGACCCCGCAGGAGCCAAAAGCGACGAGGAGGCTCACGGGGCGCCCCGCGGAAAGCAGGTGGATCGCAGCGAATGGAACTCCACTATCTAAGTTATTTTCAGGGTAGACCTTTATGCGAATAAGTATTGGCACCATGGAAGATGAAAAAGTTTTATACTCAGTGTGGAATGAGCAGAGAGTCACCTGACTCCTGCGGGATCTAGCGGTCTCGTGAGACCCCGCAGGAGCCAAAAGCGACGAGGAGGCTCACGGGGCGCCCCGCGGAAAGCAGGTGGATCGCAGCGAATGGAACTCCACTATCTAAGTTATTTTCAGGGTAGACCTTTATGCGAATAAGTATTGGCACCATGGAAGATGAAAAAGTTTTATACTCAGTGTGGAATGAGCAGAGAGTCACCTGACTCCTGCGGGATCTAGCGGTCTCGTGAGACCCCGCAGGAGCCAAAAGCGACGAGGAGGCTCACGGGGCGCCCCGCGGAAAGCAGGTGGATCGCAGCGAATGGAACTCCACTATCTAAGTTATTTTCAGGGTAGATATAACATATTAAACATATTACTTGGTTATATTAATGAAATAACATTTTCTTGAATAGAGAGGTCAACATGAGTGACATTCTTTTAATTTTCTTATTACAAATTGTCTTAGTGCCCGTATTATCTCTTCGGATTATTTTTGTTGTTAAAAGTATGAACGCCCTTGCTTCTATCTTTGGTTTTTTAGAAGCATTGATCTATGTATTTGGATTGTCGATTGTTTTTAGTGGGGAACAAAGCTTCGCTGCTATGATTGTTTATGCACTTGGTTTTGCTGCTGGGATATTTATTGGTGGGCTTATAGAGAAGAAGCTGGCAATCGGATTTACAAATCTTACCGTAAATCTAGTTAATCGTAATGCAGAGTTAATTTCCACCTTAAGAGAACAGGGTTTTGGAGTTACTGTTTTTGAAGGAATGGGTAAAGATAGTATTCGCTATCAACTTCAAATCTTAACAAAGCGAAATATGGAAGATACATTGATTAAAACGATTGAACACTATGAACCACAAGCCTTCATTATTGCTTATGAACCAACCAGATTTAAAGGCGGATATCTCTTAAAGTCGATGAAAAAAGCAAAAGCCCGCTAAGACATTGTTTACAAAAAAACGCTAGAAATTCTAGCGTTTTTTTAAACTACATATCGTTTTCTTTCAGTTTTAAAACAATTTTGGTTAACCAATAAGCAATGATTGAGACAATAATATCTATCAGTAATAGATGAAATTTACTCATTCCTTTTCTTAGTTCAATAAATCCCAATAGTTCTTCGATTGAGGCAAAACCAAAAGCAAAAACAATACTAAATAACACTGTAAATAAATAAAAGTTTCTTTTATGGTTTGTACAGTATTGATATAAAAGTAAGAAACCAACAGGTAGCGCTGATGCAGAGACAGTTATTGAATAGGGAAGAACTGGTGTTAGAAAATATTTATGGATAAATAAGTTATGTCGGTTAAGCGCAATTATCGTATAAGACCACAGTATATGTACCGTATATCCATAAAACAACACTTCAAAGATCCTTTTTCGATCAACTAAAAAGTAAAGCAAGATAATTGGCATCACTAATAAAGAAACCACAAACCAAAACTGCCAAGTACCCATATGGGAATATTGACCCCAGTAGGAAGAAATCAAGGAATTGATTTTATTATCATATTCATATATTTGCTGCCAATACTCTTCAAATTCCATAATAAAACCCCCTGTTCATGTTAGAGGCTCTTTTCAAATAATGATTTACTACTTTTTAGTAAGTAGAAAGATGCCACTATATTTTTTTCATACATTTGTGTAACTAAGACCAATATGTACCATCCAAATAATATAATTAGTATGTATTTCATATTATTTAACTCTTCCTACAAAAATATGCTTACTACATAAAAGTAGTTAAGAAAAATAATAAAAGTGCTGCATCCTCACCTATCGGCGATATGTATAGGACGAGCGACTGAATAAGATGAATTCTTTAATGTTCATTCCGAAGCGATTGGCTTTGCCCCCGTGCCGATGGCGTCTGGAGCTATATATCACAACTTGGTTAAAATTTTATACCATTTCTTATGTAATAAAAAAACATACCAATTTATCAAAATTGGTATGCTTTATAATAAAAGTTTTCACACTCATCGTGAAATGAGCGATGAACCAGCTGACTCCTGCGGGATCTCACGGTCTCGTGAGACCACACAGGAGCTCAGGAAGCTCACGGATCGCCCCGCGGAAAGCAGGTGGATCCCAGTGAATGGAACTCCGTTAACCGGTTATTTTCAAGGTAGATCTATCCCCTACCTAATTTCTCTAAAAACTCAGAGGGATAAATCTGCACACCTACACTTTCTGTCTGTGCAATTTTATACATCGCTAATGCCACAGTCTTCCCTTCAATTGCTCGGTATTTTTTTATGGTCCAGTAAAAATAAATGATAACCCTTTAAATACCTTTTCAGCCAATTTCTCCCCTAACCTGAATTCGTTTCGTTCGCCCATTAACAGGGAAGGTCTTACAATGGCGGTTGATGAAAACGGAATCTTCATTAATTCTTGCTCCAATTCCCCTTTCATCTTTGAATACCAAATAGTTGATTGTGCATTGGCGTTCATGGAACTCACTAAGAGATACTGCCTAGCGCCTACTTCATACGTTAACTTTGCAAGCTCAATAGGATACTCCACGTCTACTTTATACATGGCTTCCTTCGTTTTCGCTTTTTTAATTGTTGTTCCTAAACAACAATAAATATCATCAGCATGCATTAAATCCTTATACTTACTTAATTGGTCAAAATCAATGATCACTTCTCTTAACTTTGAATGTTTTATCTGTAGTGGTGATCTTACAAGTGCAGTAACCATCCCATACTCATTTCCATCAAGTAATAAATGGAGTAATTCATGACCAATCAACCCGCTAGCTCCTACTATTAAAGCCTGTTTATTGTTCATTGGCAATATATTAAAATATACACTGGAGAATACAAGGGTATACATCTCTATTACCGAAAGAGAAAATAGAGCGGTTTTATCTTTTAAAAATGTTTCAAAATATGAGCTAAATGATAATGTGAATGAGTTATTTGAGCGTTTTAAAAGAGGCGATACCTCAAGAAATACCGAAGGATCTGGTCTTGGGTTAGCGATTGCTAAGTCGATTGTTGATCTTCATAAAGGGAATATGGACATTGATGTAGAAGGAGATCTTTTTAAAGTAATCATTGAGCTTGACTTGGTTACAGAGGAAGGAGAAAGGAAAATCTCTGTCTTCAATCAGTAGCTTAAGTCTTTTAGATTGCGGTCAATGACTTCCACATAATCGCTTCGTTCTGCATCACTTAAATTTGGCTGCTTTAATAATTCTGTATACGTAATAATCGACGTGAGTGGTGTTCTTAAATCATGACTAACATTAGTAATGAGCCCCGTTTTTAATCGCTCACTTTTCGCCTGTTCTGATAGAGATGTTTTTACACCATGCTTTAATTGATTAATATTGCTAGCAAGAATTGCAATATGAGATTTTCCTTTTATAGGTAGATCTTCTCCTAAATTCCCTTTCGTCATTTCAGTTGTATTTAAGATTATTTTATTTAAATAACCTGTAAACTTTAAAGTGATGAATCCAAAGGGAATCACTCCAATTATAATGGCGACATAAATATAGTAGGTCGGCAAATATCTTGTTAACATGAAATGAACCATTAAAATCATACTCATCACTATGAAATTAAAAACAAAAGTACTTGTGTACCAAACGACTTAATCAAAAATACTTCTCTTAATGCAGATATCGTTTTGAATATCACTGTATTTGTTATATCGTGTTTTAACCCTTGGTAATAAGTTAACCGATTGATAAGTGTTTTACTTAATATAAAAATAACACCAGAGCTTAATATCGCTAGTAAACATTCTTTCACTATTATAGCTATGTCTACATGATCAGCTACATAGCTACGGCTAATCCCTGAGATGTAGTTATAGGCAAAAAAGCCAATGATCCAAATTAAAAGGAGATTAATATATAATGGCAATTTCGTTCTAAGATAATCTATCCATTTAAGCCGAAGTTTGATTGTCATTACTAAAATTAACAAGCCTACCAATAGAGCTATCATTCCAGAAAGCAGAAACAGTTGAAAACGCTTTTGCGTCTCACTAAAGCGATCATACTTATCGATGATTCCATTAAATGCAGATCCATTTTTGGGAACAGTAACAAAGCCTTCTAGTTCCTTCAACTCCATAGATATCCCTTCTGGACCATAGGGAACAATCTGATAATTCCTGCTCGGGAAATGCTCAATCAAAAGGAAGCTATTTTCACTAAGATATTGTTCAGCTGAAACCTTGTTAGCTGGGTCAATATTTGTAAATACTTCCCCCGATTCTTTATCCTCAAAATAATACTGAAATTCTTCAAAATTAATCGCTGAATTATCTTGGGGTTTGACCCTAAAACAAAAGATAAACAAATAGCTACTCCTAGTAAAAAAACTAAATTCCAAGCTTCAAAGTCATTAAACCACCCTAACTTAGAGAACAGCTTAATAAAGATAAAATGTAAAAGATAAATATATGCTGTTCTTTGGCCTAATTTTGAAAAGAGTGTATGTCTCTTTGGAATCCAAGGGAGAAACACCGTAATCCCCGAAAACATAAGCCCATAAAATATAAGCCTTAATGAGACTCCTTCGAAGCTAACGAGCTTTATTATTTCATATGAGTGCTTTCCAAGTAATAGCCCACGTGCTTCGTATAAAGAAACCTGATTTAATAACCAAATCATAATCATGATCACTACCATTGAGCAAACCTTCATATGCGTTCTCTTAAAAATAGATAGATGTTTTGGTTGGACGTAAAAGCCAAGTAAGAAGAATGGTAAGAATATAAAAGTTCTCATTACATTATATTGTTCTAATGGCCCCTCCATAAAACCAATGAGAACTCCTATAATAACCGAAATAAAAATCGGATGTTTTAATCGAACAAAGATAAAAACAGTAAATTCCATATGTATACACTTAGTAAAAACCATAGTCCCATTTTCGGTTTCAACCAATCAATTGAAAGAGAAGCAGGAGGATCTGTTAAGAGAAAAGGAAGATATGAATAAAAAAGTTGAAATAGCAAATACGGTACTAATAATTTGATGGTTATTTTTCAATATAGCCTTCTTTAAAGAAGCCTTTTGCAAAATAACCAGTTAATAAAATCAATGCGGCATTCTAAACGACGCTAGAAAATTATTTATCACATATACAATTTCATTTTCATTTCGATAAGGGCTAATGAGATGTCCAAAAACAACCAACGTAACCAGGATAAATCTTGCATTATCTATATACGGATCTCTTCCTATGACTTGTTCCTTGGAAATCATGCCTTGTTTCATTTCTCCTACTCTCCTTTTTATAACTCTGTATACCATGAGTATAAAAGGTAATATTTAATAAATAGTTAGGAAGAATCTTAAGATTTTCTTAAGAAAGGCTCTTTTCTGAAAGATTGTTGCTAATTGACCTAGTCTAGAGTAAATAACAATATTAATTTAGGATTTTGGATTTACGTTTACGAAGAAAAGATTCTACTCCACTTAATTCATATCGAATGTAAAAGACCTATCAAAAGCAATAAAGTTTTCGAAAACACCCTAAGAACTTGAAGAAAATCCACAACTAGCTAAAGGTCGACAAAACTAGAAGGAATTTGCTAAAGGAATCGACAGCCTTAATATTTAATTAATAATAAAGGGATTTATTCTGAAAGAGGCTTTGATATTTAGAGCAATGATCGAATTAGAATAGAAGTTTTTAGGCTAATAGAGTTATGAGTTCAGAAGAAAGATGCTACTGTACTTAGTTCATAATCAGTCCTATGAGTATTTAAAGCAACAAAACTTATGTATAAAAACAAAGGAGTAGGTGATTTACGTGTCAAAATTATTAACAAAAATAAGAGCTAAAGAATATGATGCTACTATTTTTCAAGCGCCTTCCTTTAGAGAGAGAAAAGGGTATAAACCCGTCTATAGAATTTCTGTCCAAGCTGAGTCTCATGCTGATTGCTTAGAAAAAGTGTTTGGAAAGTTTAATGTTCCTGATCGTATTCCAATCGATTTTACTGGGAGATTTATTTCTACGGGGGATATTGTCTATATAGATGAAGGATTAAGAGGGCAACATTACTATCAATTACTTCCTGGTGGCTGGAAAAAGATTAACCGGATTTTGATAAGATAACCTTTATTTTTCTCCCATTAACAAGATAAAAAGTAATATAAGACAAGTATCCTTGCAGGTTTAATAACAGTAGAGCAACACAAAAAGCGCTTGGTTCAAGAAATGACCAAGCGTTCTGTTTGTTTTTTTCCTTGTTAAACTAATCCCCTTAAAGAATAACAAGAGAGCTTATTTAAACACTAACTGAGTAATGAAAAATTGTGGACTTTCAGCCTGGCCTCACCCAATAAAATTCACTGAATATATTCCTCTCTTAATAAAGCGAATAAAAAATTATCTCGCCAATTTCCTTTTACTTTTAAATTTTTATGAAAATGCCCTTCTAATCGAAAACCCATTTTTTTAAGTATATGGCTTGAGCCCACATTTTCCACATCACACTGCGCATAAATTCTATATAAGTTAAGCACCTTAAATCCAGCGTGTATCAAGCATTCTACCACTTCTTTACCTAAGCCTCTGTTCCAGAATTTAGAATGAAGAAAGTAACCAATTTCTGCTGTTTCGACATCATCATTTTCGATCATAAGTAAAGCATTCCCTATAACCTCTTGAGTATCTTTTAATATCACAGCCAAAACAAATACTTTTCTATTCTTTGCATCTTGAAAAGCAATTTGTTTCTTTATGCTATTTAGCGTCTGTTCTTCGGTAAATGGTCCCCATGTTAAATATTTTACTACCTCTGGGTCAGACTTAATTCTATAAATCTCATCAAAGTCTTTCTCTTTAATTTCTCGAAGTAAAAGTCTATTAGACTCTATAGGTTGCAATACAGGCATATCAAATTCCTCCCTGAGAAACATTGATTTATAAGTTCATCATAGTTAAACGTTGGTGCTAACCACGCAGATAATGAAAATGTAATGGTTTTCCTAAGTCAGTGATGATTCTTCGGCGGAGAGTGTAGAGGAGCTATTCAATAGTTGGTCTTTATTGGTCACCCTCATCTCCTGTATACCCCCATTTTTTTAATATAGGAAGATTTTCTTCAACTACAATACACCTACGATATGCATGGTTATTTCCGAAATACCCTATTCCATAATCTCTTAAATGATTAATTGTATCTTCATAGCCCAGTTTGAAAGTGAAATATTAGAAATAACAGAAAAGCAGAATATGCTGTACTTGAAAACCGCCAAAAGATACGGAGTGTATTATAAATTCCCGCTAATTCAGACAGACCAGTTCATTTTCAAAACAAAGTTTATCGATGAAACTCTTAAATTTAATCTAGATAAAGATGGACAGGTCGTTGCAGTTATTTATGACGATTCTAACGGGCATGAAAAAGTCTTTCTAAAAAAATAGGGGGATGGCGTAGATGTTTAAAAAGATGAGTATTATTTTAGTGATTCTTATGTTATCTCTCCTTACCGCCTGCTATGCCGATGGTGGGAGAGTCACTGCAAGAGATGCAATGAAAAATGACGATGATGCAGATATTCTTCAATACCATAACGGAAAAGTCTATGCAAATTATACCGACCTCGAATGGTTTCAAGAGGATAAAGAGAAATATACGAAAAAGCAGCTCGTCGGCGAAATTATTAAACAAACAGACAGCCGTTTTATGTTCAAAGACTTTTATGCTACAAAACTACCAGTTGGAGCAAAAATATATTCAACTTCGGAGGATGCTTATTCAGGGATTTTAATTGTGGAACATGATGGTCAGACTTGGTATTATGGGCATTTACTCGAAGGATAAACTAGTTTTTCTATGTTACTTTTTAGTTTAACAAAGATGGAATAGAAGAGATTCATATCAAAACTAAGAAAGACAAAAACGTTTGTTGAAACTTTTTTGTCCTTTTTTAGTCTAATTACTTGAATCGTCTTTTGCATTTATAATTTCTACTGTCTTTTCAAGCACTTCATCTTTTTGATCAACCATTCCTTCAATCGTTGGTTGAACCTCTATATCAGGTACAATTCCAATTCTCTGTGTTTCCGTTCCATCCGGATAATAGATACCAATCCCACTTATTGCCGTTCTTATTCCCCCAGGAAGAGTAAAGAATGACACATTACCATCTGCTCCGGCCGTTGCACTTCCAATCACCGTCGCATTTGGAACTGTTTGAAAACCCATTGCCGTGAATTCAGATTGACTTTGGGTCATTTCATTGACAAGAATAACTACTTTACCTTGATAATATTTCTTATTGTCACTTCCAACCGTTAATGTATCCCTGATTGTAAAAAGACCTGGTTGCTTTATACTTCCGCCAGTTATCGTAGTGAATTCTTGGCTTTGTGATAGCAGGTATTCTCCAAGAGTATATAAAACAAATTCCTTCGGATAACCCCTCAAATCAATGATTAATCCCTTTGTTTCTAAAACTTTTTCCATAATTTCTGGTAAGTCTATATTCATAAGATTACCCAGGTAAAGGTACGCAATATCGTTAACTACCATTTGAAAAGATTTTTTATCCACTTGAAAGGGATTGTAGTTTTTAACATTTAAGGTTTGTGCCTTATACGTTTTCAGCTCTGTTGTAGCTTCTTCACCATTTCTTAAATAGTTAATAGAAAGAACCTCATCATTAGATCTTAATAATTTAGTCGCTAAATCTCTTAATTTTGTTGAGAAATTAGAAGCAGGGATATACTTTAATTGGGCTTTAATAATGTCGTCTACCTTTTTTCCGTTGATATGTGTAATGATGTCGCCAATTTTCATTCCGGTTTGATTACCTAGCTCTTCATCAAAGTAACCCGTCACAACTGCCTTCTCTTCCACAAATGAAACGATTATAGGCGAATAATTTTCACCCCAATATTGTTCAAGTGTTGGTTCATTGCTGTAGATATTTGCATGTGTATCATGAACTCTCGCAATTAACTCTAAAGTTGTTAACTTATATTCTTGTTCATTTGATGACTCAATAAATTTTGGAATGAATTCCTTTAAAACATCATCCCAATTTTCTTCAATTAAGTTCTTATAAGGGAAAAAGTACTCAATGATATTCCAATATCGATATAATGTGAGTAAACGATAATTAGCATCAGGATTTCTCATACCAAAATAATCTTCTTCGTTTTGAAAGTCAGGGTTTCCAACTTCTTCAGATAAAGAAACATATGCATTTTGCCCTGTTCTGCGTGCAGCTAGGATTGTCGAAAGTTTCTCTCTCAACTCATTACTAAAACTTGCTTGCTCAATCCACGTTAAATCAGGAGTGATTTTTGCATCTGCTGGAAGGTCTTCCTTAGCTCCTACCTCAAACTCTCTCCAAGACTATCAATCCACTTAACGAGTGCATCATCTCTTTGCTTTTTGTTTTGGGCATGAAGAATTTCAGGAAGGTTCTTCATTAATTCAGCATCCCAATCATAATCACCTTTTGCGACATTAGGATGGTAGTATTTTAGATACCCCCAAATCTTTCCTAATAACACTAAATCCTCTACTTCTTCGAAAGATAAATTTTCATTGATTTGAAACGAGTTTAATATCCCGTGATCTTCTTGACCTTCATCCCTATTCACAATCTCTTTACTATTAAAAAGATTACAACTCACCAATACAAAACTTAATAAAAACTAAGTATGCCTATTTTTCTCACTATATCCCCCTTATTAATTACTATTTTTATAGTTCAAACTCCCATTCATCTTTTAGATATAAATACAAAACTAAAAGTGCATTTTCCATTTCACTGTCATTCTTTCCTTCTACTTCTAGTCCTAGCTTTGGTAACAAAATGTTTGCTACTTTAAGGGTAAATTCATTTCTTTCGTAAGACGGTAATTGCAAAAGGCGTTGACTATAGGTTTTCACTAAGTCATATTCCTTTTGACCCAATGTTTTTAATTTCCACTCTTCAATGACCAAATGTTCAAGTGTTAACCCTCTTATCTCAATTTC
Source organism: Litchfieldia alkalitelluris (assembly GCF_002019645.1). Lineage (GTDB taxonomy): Bacteria > Bacillota > Bacilli > Bacillales > Bacillaceae_L > Litchfieldia > Litchfieldia alkalitelluris. The sequence continues at coordinate 4,400,666 of NZ_KV917374.1, forward strand.
TTTTTCGATTGGACTCAACTTCTTTTTACTTTTTGCTTTTCGTTCATGAACAACAATTGTACCAGCTACTAAATCGCCTACTCTTTTGTGCTTTGAGTGAAAAAAGATCATCAACATTCCCACTAAATATCCTGTTGGAAGCGAATCAACTATTCTCAAGAAATTTCGGATAAAGCTTGAGAGTACAGTTATACTGTGACCATTTTCTTGGATCACACGTATGCCTGTTATCTTTTTTCCGATTGTCCTTCCTCCATAAAAGAATTCCAACGCAAAAAAGTAGCCCCAATTGACGATAAAAATAAGAATGATGGCAATAGCTACAGGTGCTGTTGTTAATGCTGAAAAAAAGAAAAATTCTGACTGACCGGCAAGCACAATAAACATAATCACTAAAATCACTGTATTTACAGCCATTAAGATCAATTGGTCGATAATGAATGCTGAGGCTCTACTTCCTAGTCCAGCTGATTGAAATTGAATGGATACATACTCGGGTGTTTTTATATTAATTTGATCTTCGCTCAAAAAAATAACCTCATTTCAAGTTGATTTACTCCAGAAGTGTTTCTATTTTAAGAGAATATTATTATAATAAAAAAATATACTTCTTTTTCCAGTAGGCATTCATGTATGAACTTGCGCACCATGGAGAATGAAAATGTTGCTCACTTAGTGTAAATATGTGGACAGGGTAGACTTCTATGCTGATTACAATCGAACCATGAAGTATGAAAAATGTCTTCCATAGTGGAATGAGCGGAGAGCCACCTGACTCCTGCGGGATCTAGCGGTCTCGTGAGACCCCTCAGGAGCTCAGGAAAGCGACGAGGAGGCTCACGGACCGCCCCGCGGAAAGCAGGTGGATCGCAAGCTAATGGAACTCCGCTAACTAAGTTAATTTCAGGATGGACTCCTTACTCCATCTAATAAAACAACAAAAAAAAGTAAAAATACATATAAAAGTTGGTGTCAGAATGAACGTCAAACAGTTTGTTAAACAACACCGTGAAGAATGGAAACAACTAGAACAGCTACTCACAAATTTAAATAAAAAAAGACGAGAATTAACCGAAAACGATATTGAGATGTTTCATCGTTTATACCAAAAAGCCGCTCAACATCTATCATATAGCCAGACCTATTTTCCAAAAGATGATGTAACTCCTTACTTAAATGGACTTGTCTCAAAATCTCATAACCTATTATACAAGGACCAAATATCCAGTTTTCAGCAAATTAAACACTTTTTTAGTTCCACGTTCATTCGATTATTTCTGGAACAATGGAAATTCATCATTATAGCTATGATTTTATTTACAGTAGGAGCAATTGGAAGTTTTCTAGCTGTTGCAAATGATTCTCTGCATATGTATTCAATCTTACCAGATAACATTTCTCAAGCGGTTAACCCTGAACTGTTAGGTAAAAGCGATGGTGCTGTAGATTCTTCACTAATGTCTGCGAGCATTATGACAAATAATATTCAGGTAGCCATTTTAGCATTTGCTGGAGGGGTTACCTTTGGACTTTTAACGGTTTACCTACTAATCTACAATGGTATCATTATTGGAGCACTTGCTGCCCTGTTTTGGCATTATGGAAAGACATATGAATTTTGGGCCTATATTGTCCCGCACGGTATGATTGAATTAACTGCCATCTTTATTGCTGGTGGGTCAGGATTGTTAATGGGTTATAAGCTTTTCGTACCTGGACCATATTCAAGAGCTTTTCAGCTAAAGCAACAGGCGAAAAGGTCTGTTCAACTTTTATTAGGAACGATTCCACTATTTGTTATTGCAGGTGTGATCGAAGGGTTTATCACACCTGCCGCTATCTCTCTTGAAGCGAAGTATATCGTGGCATTGCTAACTGTCATTATCCTATTTTTATATATTTTAGTAGGAAAGTTTGTTTTCTTAGGCCGTCTTCGTAAGCCTATAGAAGACCACGGTTCATAATTTGTATATAGGAAGAAACTGCAGAAACTGCAAGTTGCTCCTCCCGGGCCTCCAACATTTGGAGGCCTTGTTGTTCCCACTTGATTTTTTCGCGTTTTTTCAGAATCATCTGCTTCTGTGCTACACTTTTAATCATTGTTGCTTGAACATTATGAGGCTCTTCTTGTATTCTAGTCCGCAATGTTTCATCTTCAATACCAATCATCAAAAAGAGATGTCTTTGTCTTAACTTTTTCAGGTAAATTAGCGCACTTTCTTCATGTAGAAAGGTGCGAACATCACTAAATAATAAGATTAAACTACGTTTCTTCTGAACCGTTTGCAAGTATTGCAACACTTCCCCATAATTCGCTTCAACTGCATCCACTTGAAGGTTGTAAATCGAGTATAAAATCTTATGTAAATGTGCCATACCTTTTCCAGCAGGAACAAATACCTTCACATTCTTTGAAAATGCAAGCACAGAAACATAATCTCCTTTTTGCAGTGCCGCAGCAACAACAACTAACGCCGCCTCTAACGCCTTTTCTAAGCGATTACCTTTTGTTAATTCTGCCCCCATCATTCTTCCACAATCAATTAAAATTGTAATATATTTTCCATGTTCTGGCTCATATTCATTGGTCATCACTTCGTATAATTTCGCAGTCTGACGCCAGTTTATTTTGCGGGGGTCATCTCCAACAACATAACTTCTAATTTTCGAAAACTCACCGACACCTTGTTGCTGTTTACGAATTTTCACTCCCTCATACATTAAATAACGTTGAGCATTTTCTAAGTATTGCTTTGTTTCAGTTAAATCAGGTATAACTTTCACTGTATCTTCTTGTTTAAAGGTAATTTGCCTTTCCCATAATCCGATTCGACTACGAAAACGAAAATATAATTCTTGTATCTTATAATCCCCTCTTACCGGTGCTTTTGTTTCATATGATTGTACGATTGATAAGTTTGGACGTAATTCCCCAGTTAATGGAAATGGTCTTCTAAATGATTGCGGTATTCCATCAATGATACGGTATCCAATGGGATGGCTCGAGTTATTATCTATAGCAAGATTAATAGAATACGGAAGTCCTCTTTCCATTTCTTCTGGGAGGTTACGTTTCATTTTTAGTTGCTTATTATTCGGGAGCAACATTAAATCAATAAAGCTAATCGATATAAAAAGTAAATTTAAGAACAACACCAAAGTCCATGATAAATCTCTGAGAAAGGCTAAGATGATGAAAACTGTTGAAAACAGTAAAAACAGAATAAGTAAATTCTTTGTTGGTACAATACCTCTATCTCGGAACAGGAACCGCTCCCACAAGTTCTTCAATGACTTGGTCAATCGTCACTCCCTCCAATTCCAAATGTGGCGATAATTGAATTCGTTGTCTAAGAGCAGGACGGACAACCTTTTTCACATCATCTGGACTAACATAATCTCTACCTAACAAATATGCCCAAGCTTGCCCTGCCTTACCAATTGAAATGCTTGCTCTCGTACTTGCTCCAAAACGAATCGATTCGGACTCCCTTGTACTGCGAACAATTTTCGTAATATAATCAATCACACTATCACTTATAGTCACTCTTTCAATCTCTTTTCTTATCGTTAAAAAAGTTTCCATATCAAGGATTGAACGAACTTTATCTACTTGAAGCTCATTTTCAATCACTTGCTTCAGTACTTTTTTCTCATCGTCAAAAGAAGGGAAATCGATATTCAATTTAAATAAAAAGCGGTCCTGCTGGGCCTCTGGAAGCGGATATGTCCCTTCAAACTCAATTGGATTTTGAGTAGCTACAACAAAAAAGACATCTGATAATGGATACGTTTCACCTTGAATGGTCACTTGTTTCTCGGCCATCGCCTCTAGTAATGCAGCCTGTGTTTTTGCTGGTGTTCGATTTATCTCATCTGCTAATAAGATATTCGTAAAAATTGGACCTTTTAATGTCTGAAAGCTTCCTTCTTTCATATTGTAAATGGTACTTCCAGTAATATCACTTGGGAGTAAATCAGGTGTAAACTGAATCCGGTTGAATTCTCCATTTAAAAGATTAGCAAGTGTACGTACCATTTGTGTTTTTCCTGTTCCTGGCACTCCCTCTAACAACACATGTCCACCTGCCAGAACGGCTGTTACTAATAGTCTTAAATTAGAGTTTTGACCGATAATATGACGGTCAAACTCTTCAATTAGTTTTGCTAATTCTTTGTTCATTTTCGGCCTCCAGTTCTTTCCTTAGTTGATCTACTATTTTCGACCAATGTAAAAATTCCTTTTTCGTTAGTTTTTCTTTTGTTAATATCATCATCAATCCTTTTAATAAGGACTCAATGTCGTTTCTATTGATATACTTTGTTCGTTTTTCAAAGACATCTATGAGATCTTCCCACTCCTTACTTGAGGGAATTCCCCATTTTTCTTGTAAAAGAACCTTTACATATTCTGCTTGGTTTTTTAACGACTTACTATACATACGCCCTCTAATGTACCATGATGATAATGCCCTTATACCTTCATCACTAAAGCGGACGTATTCCTCTCGCGATACTAGTATTGGACCGAACCGTTTTCCTTTCATCCATAGCCACAGAAAGATGAAAACTCCTGTCTGAAGCAATAATATTAAAAACCATGTTGGATAGATGGTTAAGAATGTTGACCCATTTTTCCCACCATGGACAAATTCATCAAACAAGATAGACTGATTTCCTTCAACCTTAATTAAAGAAAGGATAAGTTCGATATGGTCGTAGTCTAATATGGACTCATTGGTTATCCAACCCGGTGTACTAGAAACAATTAATGAACCACTACCAAAAGCTCTTTTTACCGCGATTGATCCATACTCGTCTGTTAGTACAGCTTTGTCTCCATCTTCTTGTTGTAATCTCAAATCTAAATTTCTTTGAGCTTTGTAAAACGTACCAGCTTGATTTTCGATAGTTATGTATTCTTGATCCAAGGGAATATCCATTTCTACGGGATATGTTTTGATATTAAACATTCCATGAGGATTTCCCTTCAGCAATACGATTGTATTTCCATTCTTCATAAACTCAATATACTCTTTCATTTGGCTTGATTCAGGAATAAAAGTTGGTTCAATCATGATTAGTAGTTTATGTCCCTCTTCACTATTGAGTAGTTGAGGTGAATGTGACCACCTTTTGACTGAGTCATTTTTATCCTCTAAATAAGTATAAAAGGCCTTAACCCCAGTCGGAGAAGGTGAGTGGGAAACATAGCTTGGATATTCCTTTGGTTGTGTTCGCGAAAGCAACAGATAGCTTATCACTAAAAAAACGAGAATTAAGACTACTAGTATAAGCCAACTTTTTTTATTTTTAGATAGCTGCAAGTGATTCCATACCTCCTTCTCCTAGGATTCCAGCATGTCCTAATTATTTTTTTCAATTAAAGAAAGTACTTCTTTTTGATATTGTAAATATCCTTGGTGATCTACCAGACGTTCCCCGTAAGTTATTTCATCAAATAACAAGGCAAGATTATAAAATTTATTGGCGCTTGATTGACTAACTTTTTGAAGCTCCTCATAATAATCCCAATTTGTTTTCCAAATTCTAGCTAAAAGCCATTCCTTTTCATGAAAATAAAGAAGCAACGCTAAAAATAAATGACGAGTTGATCTTGTATACTCGCCTAATTCTCCCTGTGATTCAGCTTCATTTAAATGCTTTAAATACGACCATTGCATCTCATTTTTAGACGTAAGTGGTTGATTATCATGGAATATTCTATTTCGTTTTCGACGTCGCAAGCTAAGAAATACAACAATAAACAAAATCACTATGACAATGATTATAAGAACAATAAGAATAGTTGAAGCTAAACCACTAGAAGCACCGACCGACGGTAAAAGCTTCATTAAGAGGTCAGCAATCCACCCTTCAATATGGTCCCATAGAGCTTCAAAAAACCCTTTTGACCGTGGTTGGTACATTTGATATTCTTTTCCATCTAGTATATTTGCAATCTCTTTTCTAGCATCTTCGGTATTAACCATAAATAGTTCACCTAACTTTAAACCAAGAAAAGGTTATTTAATTTCATATTGTTCAATCATTTCTTTTAAGTCATCTCCATCATGTCTTGTTTTTAGATCAAGATACATAATGGTATATCCCACTGATAAAATCATCGTTGTAATTAGTGAAACAAGGTTAACAATGAGGGTAAATAAAACACTATTTCCGAAAATAGCACCAAAAGTTAATTCAATCCCAAAACTTACACTACTAATAATTAAATAAAATATAATAAAAATACCCATAAGAATCCAAGTACGACCGAATGTTAAATGCCAGCTTCTCGTAAGACCTGGTGCTTCTTCATCAATAACAACCGAACCAAAATAAAAACTCCATTTTGTCACTAAAAAACCAATTCCGACTGCACTCCCTAAAAAGATGATGATACCAAGCCCTATAGCTAACATCGGATTTGCCGTTGACAAAATAAACCCGCCAGTTGTAATGACGATTAACGGAACAGCAATTAATCCAAATAGGATTAAGCCGAATAAGATACTGCTACCAATAATAGGCCAAAATCTAGAAAATGCTCTTTTAATGACTGAACCAACTGTATATTCTTCATTAAATTTAATATGATTGATTGCATACATGATTGCTGCTTGAGCAACGGGAAGTAAAATTAAACTTAAAAGACCTACAAAAACTGCCCCTAGTTCTCCAACCAAACTTGGCGTTTCTCCAATATAAGCTGGGTCTTCAAAGCTAGTCATAATTTGCTCATACCAAGCCCCACCTGTTCCTGTTTCTCTAAAAAGATTAGTGCCAGCAAACATTTGGATAATTGCCTGCAGTAGATAAATGGGCCCAACTAAAATAATCATTATCATAAAAAAATCTTTAAACCGATTTTTAGCCAATCGGAAGGTATGGTCCAAAATTTCTCCAAAGCCTTTTGGACTTGTAAACTGGTTATTCATGCAGCATGCCCCCTATAATTTAATAATCTATAACGCTTATTTTAACATTATTTTGGTATATTTAAAGAAAAAAATGGTAATTCAAACCACTTATAAAATGTCAAAGCATGGCTTATTTGAGATAAAACGAATGGGTATGGTTGGAAATTCCTTCTCCAGCTGTTTCGATAAATACACCATCCCAGGCTGCTCACTTTCGGCATGACCTAAAACAATTAATGATATATCTCGTCCTTGACTAATTGAATCTCTAACATATTCCGGGGTTTCCCATTCAGGACCTTCCCCATATATAATCAGATCAAGATTATACTTTTCAAAAAGAGGAATAGCTGTCAACCCACCACCTCGATACCCAGCCAACAAGCCAATCCGAGCACAATTCTTTGTAGGATTTCCCATGGAACGGACATAATTAATATCTAATTTATTTTTTAGATATTCGGCAACTTCCTTCAAAGTCATTGTAGGAATTTCGACAATGGATACAACCGGTTCGTTTTGCTCTTCATAAGAATCCCACTGTAATGATTGAAGTAACCCTTGCATAATACCATCAGGCTGGTAGCGGTGTATGTAATCGTGATTTCTAAATACAGCTATTCCTGACTCTTTAATTAAGTTATATTTTTCTAAATACACTTGATCATCTTCTAGCTCTGTTTTATCCCAGTGACTATAAAATAACCCTTCATGTGTAATTAACATATTTGCACCTAATTCAACCGCCTTCTTTATAGCATCATAGGTTGGCATAAATGTAATTGCAATTCCAGTCACATCCATGGTTGGAGTACCAAATTTCAATGTATCAACGGTGTTTTCAATTTCCCCTACCGGACTAGTTAAGTGATTTATTACGTCTTGTACTGTAATCCCCATATTCCTTTTCCTCCGTTATGTTTTTTACATTTGATGCTTGCATAAGCTTTGTTCTTTTGATTTGTCTACTAAAAATGAATTGACATCTTTTCTACCGACCATCTTTCAAGAACTCATCTAACTCTATATCAGTAATGGTCCCTTGATGAAAATATAATTGCCATTTTTCATCAATCAACCTCCAAATCGAGCTACGTAAAGTATTTCGCTTCCTAGTTGTATCTACTATTAAATAAGTAGATAACACCACATCCGGAGCTAATGGATAAATTTCATAGTTATGTAGAGACATTTCAGTTAAAACGACACCCATTTCTAGGCATTCCTTTTTATCAAACATCCGCCCTGAACTTCCTATTTCAAAAAACTCATCAGCAAGGATTTGATCCATTTCTTCTCTACTCTGTCGAACTGCTAATCTTGTATGACTTTCCTCTAGCGCTTTTAAATGTTCTTTTAAAGTACTATCCATGCCTTTTCTCCTAATGATTTATTGGTGTTTGAAAAAAAATCGAGCAGTTATACTCGATTTAATCTTTAAACTTTGACAGATAATGATACACTCCGTCTTGATCACAAGTATATTCTGTGACATCATCTACTATTGCTTTAATACGATCTGGGGCATTTTTCATCGCTACAGCATAATTAACGAACTGCAGCATTGGCAAATCATTGTCACTATCTCCAATGGCCATGATTTCTCCCTCTTCTATATTAAAATGCTTTAACATCTGCTTAATTCCTGTTGCTTTGTTTACATTGGCGACCATTAATTCGACATTATGTGCTGAAGAAATAGACGTCGTAAAGTTTATTTTATGCTTTAACTGTTCAAGTTCAGCTTTCCATTCGTTTATATGTTTTGTTGTACGTGCAAAAAAGTAAAACTTTGAGAATTTATTTCCTTTAATTTGTGCTTCCCAAGCAATTTCTTCTTTAATCGCTTGTTTTCTAGACAGCCACTCATTAATTCCGACACTTTCAGGCTTCGGATCTTTAATTTCATTTTCCACATATGGTTGATCCTGTTTTAATGTTATCCTTGGTGCTCCATAAGGAAAAAGTTCATAATATACTTTACTATTCCTAGCTTTTTGTATAACCATTTCTACCAACTCTAATGAAAGTGAATGTTCAAAAACTGGTTCTTTCCCTACATAGCCAGCCATCCCATTTGATGTAACGAAGCCATCTACTTGAAACCCTTGAGGAACTACACCTTCAATTTCGTCTAGAGCTCTGCCTGTTGCGATAAATACAAAAATCCCTTGACTTCTAAGCTCATCGATAATTTCTTTTGTATGAATACTAACCTTATTTTGATGATTTAAAATGGTACCATCCATATCTAAGAAGATGGCTTTTGGCTTAAATCCCACTACAAAACCTCCTGTTTTACATAAAATGTCTATGGGGTAAGTATACAGCTTGGAATCCTTTCTCTCAATAAGTGGAAAAATTTCAGGTTTTCTAGAATGACTCTTTTCTGAAAGATTGCTGCTAATTTCTAAAGATTTTTAAAATCAACAAAGACTAGAAAAATAGCCTAAAGACCTAAAGAAAAGTTATCACGATAGAAGAGATCCCTACCAAAGAGCACATAATTCCTCCAAAGCGGGTGGACATGAGATACAATCCTGAAGGTTCAGTAGCATCCTCTGACTTCCAACTCTCTGCGATTAACCAAATAAAAGATGGTTTTATGATCATAGTAAGACCAATTATAAATAGGATTATGCCTAAAAGAACCATTTCTCTTCCTCCTGATCATCTTGCTCGTATATTATAAATACGTTTATTGCTGAATTAGGTTTCGTTATTTTTTGAAGTTTCAGATATTATCACGATTAAATTTGAGATTCCTGAGCTGACCCAATTAGGATTAATTTCAGACAGCTTTAGCGTTAGAAGGCTTAACTGTCTTAACCTCGCAGAAGCTTTTGATGTTTCTGATTCCCTTTTTGATACAAATGTTCGAGTAAGGGAATGAAAGGTGTGGTCTGATTCCCTTTTTGATACAAATGTTCGAGTAAGGGAATGAAAGGTGTGGTCTGATTCCCTTTTCTGATGCCAAATGCTCGAGAAAGGGAATGAAAGGTGTGGTCTGATTCCCTTTCTGATGCCAAATGCTCGAGAAAGGGAATGAAAGGTGTGGTCTGATTCCCTTTTTGATGTAAATGCACGAGAAAGGGAATCAAAGGTGTGGTCTGATTCCCTTTTTGATGCAAACGTTCGAGTAAGGGAATGAAAGGTGTGGTCCCTTTCTGATGCCAAATGCTCGAGAAAGGGAATGAAAGGTGTGGTCTGATTCCCTTTCTGATGCCAAATGCTCGAGAAAGGGAATGAAAGGTGTGGTCTGATTCCCTTTTTGATGCAAATGTTCGAGTAAGGGAATGAAAGGTGTGGTCTGATTCCCTTTCTGATGCCAAATGCACGAGAAAGGGAATCAAAGGTGTGGTCTGATTCCCTTTTTGATGCAAATGTTCGAGTAAGGGAATGAAAGGTGTGGTCTGATTCCCTTTCTGATGCCAAATGCTCGAGAAAGGGAATGAAAGATGTTGTCTGTCCCTTTCTGATGCCAAATGCTCGAGAAAGGGAATGAAAGATGTGGGACTCAACCTGTCTGAACTTAACCCGACTTGGGACAGCTTTTGGATCCGGGAGGAACAACCTCTGCACTTCAAGTTCCTCCGATCTAACTTCATTTTATGATTACTATCTAATCAAACTCCTCCACGTTAACTTCCAATCCCCGCGATATTCATTCCATTCACCATCAATCAACCATAGCTGAAAATAAAAAAACAGGATTTGAGTTAACAAATCCTGTTTAAATCATTCTTATATCTTAATGCCCTGAAAGCTTAGCCCCGGGCTTATCATACACAGCTAGTCGCTTAACTAAAGTAGAACTATGTTCATTTAAACCTAATATCGATACATCCACATTATGTTCACGGAATTTGATCACAATTTTATCGATTGCTGCCACAGCTGAATCATCCCAAACATGTGCTTGTGTGAAGTCGATTTCTACTTTTCTAGCTTTCTCATTAAATTCAAAGCTATTAACTAAATCTGTTACTGAAGCAAAGAAGACCTGCCCTGTTACACGATAAATTCGTTTGTCTGTTGCTGCATCCATCACACTTGTTACAGATACTTTTGAAATTTTTGCCACAAAGAAAATTGCACTTAGAATAATCCCTGCAAATACACCCTTTGATAAATCGTGTGTAAACACTACAGTTAGAACTGTAACAACCATTACGATTGAATCTGTAAGTGGTGCTTTCTTAAGTAGTTTAAGAGATGCCCAATCAAATGTACCAATAGAAACCATGATCATGACACCAACAAGTGCCGCCATTGGAATTTGAACAACCACTCCACCTAATACCATGATCAAGAACATTAGGAACACCCCTGCAACGAAAGAAGAAAGTCTTCCTCGAGCACCAGACTTTACATTAATTACTGCCTGACCAATCATTGCACAGCCTGCCATTCCACCAAAGAATCCAGTAACAATGTTTGCAATCCCTTGTCCACGGCTTTCTTTATTCTTATCACTACCTGTATTTGTCATATCATCTACAATCGAAGCAGTTAGTAGTGACTCTAATAAGCCAACAAGTGCTAATGAAAGCGCATATGGGAAAATAATAATTAAGGTTTCTAATGTAAATGGAACCATTGGAATTGCGAAGAATGGTAGTGCTTGAGTAAGTTCACCCATATCTCCAACTGTTCTCACATCACTTCCAGTATAGATAGCAATAATTGAAATGACGACAATGGCAACTAGAGGTGAAGGAACAACCTTTGTTATTCTCGGTAAAAGATAAATGATAGCTAGTGATCCTGCAACCATGGCATACATTTGCCATTTTTCATCAACAAAGTGTTGAAGTTGAGAAGTAAAAATCATAATCGCAAGTGCATTGACAAATCCTACCATTACAGAACGTGGTATAAATTTCATGTAACGAGCTAATTTAAACACACCGAATAAAATCTGTAGAATACCAGTTAGGATCGTTGCAGCAAATAGATACTGTAACCCATGATTAGCAACTAACGTGGTCATTAATAATGCCATCGCACCAGTTGCTCCAGAAATCATTGCAGGTCTACCACCTACAAAAGCAATAACGACTGCAATACAGAACGCAGCATAAAGACCTACCATCGGATCCACTCCAGCAATAATAGAAAAAGCAATTGCTTCAGGGATCAATGCTAGTGCAACAACAATACCAGCGAGAATATCTCCTCTAATATTGCCAAACCACTCTTGTTTAATTGTTTGTAAATTCAAATTTTTTCTCTCCTTGTTCTATGTTTTAGGCTATTTTCATAAACTTTGTTGGCTTCGAACAGTTTAGAGTTAACCACCTTTACCTAGTAAAGTACCACCTCTACAAATGTTAGAATCGCAATAAATGCCCATGAAAAAACCATTTACAAATGACTTTCAACTCTCATGAAAGTCGGGACCGTTTTGAACATTTGAATCTTACCACAAGTTAAACAAAAATCAAATCGTCATGTAAGCGTATATCAAACGTATTTTTCTCTTATATCCTTTATTTTTCTCTCAAATTCTATCTCTTTTCATAAAACTGTCATAAATAGCTGTTCAAAAATAAAGTCTTTAATTAATTATAGAAAAAAACTTTTTACTTCTCTAAAAACTGTATTTTAAAAGAAATAAACCCTTGAGGTCTAACACCAACCCGTTCGGTTGAGAGGGAGAAAACGTTAATTCGTAGGTTAATTAACACTGGTTTTAGCAAGCGAATTAGCAATACAAATAACAAGAAAAAAAAGGATCAGACAATACAATCTGATCCTTTTGCTCTTAAATCAAAATCTTATACAACTAACGCCTTGTTACTTTAAATACGTTAGTTCCACAAAATTAGAGTAGTTAGGAAATGGTTTGCTGTGTAGTATAAATTAAATTTATTTTCGGTCATAATACCGACTGCTTAACATTAAATTCTTTATTTTCATTACTTGTAATATGGCTCCCCGTATCACATCTAAATGTGGTTCTAACAAAAAAAGGCATGTTCTTAATTGGGTAACTAGCGATAAAAAATAAGGGAAAATTTTTCCGTTAATTGTAGATTATAGCAGGTTTTGGGGTAAATAGGGGGAGTTTTTCCCCTTATATAAAGCAAAATCACCTATTTTCATGTACTTCAAGGCAAATAAGAGAAATTTCTCCCTCTATTTAATCTATTTTCAATACTATTTATGAATTAAGGGGAATTTTTCCCTCTATTTTTATTTAATGCTTAGTAAAGACCTACTACGCATCCGCCTTGCTTATTGCACATTACTGACCGTTGAATAAGCCAATCAATAGAATATCGTATTTACGGAATATCCTCAAAAAAACTAAAGAGTCCAACACCTAAGGATCTTAAATACGGCAAATAAAAGTTTACAAAGGGAGTTTTCCATTTGCTGGTTTAGAAAATGGTTTACCTAATGCATACCCTTGTCCCAAATGAACCCCTAGATCTTTCAGATAATTAAATTCTGATTTGGTTTCTATCCCCTCCGCAATCACCTTTGTTTCCGTTTGTAAGGAATATCTTAGAAGTATCTCTACTAAGTATTGTTGCTCTGGGTGCGTATTTATATTGCGAACTAGTGATTTATCAATTTTGATAAATTCTGGTTTTATATTAATGAGGGTCTGTAAGCTGTTATATCCCGTTCCTGCATCATCAACAGCAATGCGAAAGCCTTGTTTTCTGTAATGATTTATCATAATCTCAAAGCGATTATAATCTAACACGGCCTCTTTTTCAGTAAGCTCTAACACTACATTTTTGGGAGACAGGTTATATTTTTCAAGTAACTCCAATGTTTTACCACTTCTATAAGACGGGTCAGCTAGCACCTGAGATTGTATATTTAAAAATACTAATTGATTAGTATTTTCATTTAATTGTTGTACTTGCTCCGAATACCTAGCTAGAGAGAGCTCACGTAAAAAATGTTCAATTAAAACCACATTAGAGCTCCTACCAACATAGTTATAAAAGGACTCTGTTGTTGGAAATAATTTTGTCATATAAGGGCGGTTTAATATTTCAAATCCAACTGTGGAACCATCTTCAAGAGAAAGAATTGGTTGAAAAAATGTGCTCACTTTTTCATGCTTCATTAATTCTTTTATCTCTTCACTTTTTTTAAACTCTTGAAATAGGTCGTGTCGTTTAGAGGATAAAAAGAGGATAAAGTTTAAATAGTTGTGCTTATTCATCATAGGGATCCCTCTTGTTGTTTTTTGTCGAATACACTTCCATTATAGTATACAATTAGCTTTTCATTTCTAAATATTTTGTAAATCATTCGTTTCAGGTTTGTAAATGCGGAAAACAAAAAAGATGGAGACCCAATGTGGTTCTCCATCTTTTTTGTTCAAGCTATATTTTAAAAATTAGCATTGATGTCCCAATTATTACTTAGAAAACACGTTAATAAATTCCCTCATATAATCCGGTAAATCAGGTGGACGACGACTTGATACAAGATGACCGTCTACTACAACTGGTTCATCTAACCATGTAGCACCTGCATTCATCATATCATCCTTAATCCCAGGTGTACTTGTTACTTTTTTACCATTTAAAATCTTAGCTGATATGAGCACCCAGCCTGCATGACAAATTTGACCAATCGGTTTTTCTTGATCGTCCATTGTTTTTACCATGCTTAATACTTCATCATACCTTCTCAATTTATCAGGTGACCAACCACCTGGTACTAAAATCGCATCATAGTCATTTGCATCTACATCTTTAAACGCTAAGTCAGAAACAATTGGAACCCCATACTTTCCAATATATTTCTCATTAGCTTTCTCACCGACAATAGTCACCTCTGCCCCTTCTTCTCTTAAACGAAGAACTGGGTACCAAAGCTCTAAATCTTCAAACTCATCACTTACAAGTTGAATGACTCTTTTACCTTTTAATTTCACGAAAATCCTCCTCACTTCTATTTAATTATCATTTTGGATCAAAAAAAAGGGAATTGCAAATAATCGAAATGGCGGTGAAACATTCACCTTTATTTTCCTCTTGTACTACTTATACCATCATGGTATATTAATTAAGCGATGAGCTGAATTGTGTAAGTCGCTAGACACGCCTTTGGCAATGCACTATGTGGAGTGCAGTCTAACGCCTCAATACGCAAAAGATGTCCTTTTTAGGGCATCTTTTTTTGTTTTTTTAAATCAAAATGGAAATAGGTTACCAATTATATTTTAATAGTCACATGCTAAAATCACTATAAGGAAGGAAGTGATTTTATGATTAAAATTAAACTTGCTATTTTACTATTGTTTATACCCTTTCTATTAAGTTTTAATCCTATCTCGTATGATTCTAGCTATTATGCAAAATATACTTCTCCTGAGGGGATTCAATTTTTAAGCTATACAGAAAATTGGAATCAGTCAAAACTAGAAGGGCTGTATATGGAGCTAATAAAAAATAAGCACGGTGAAGAAATACATTTACTAAAAGAAATCCGAGTTAGAGGTGGAGGTCATGCTTCCAATCCCTTGATTACAGGACAATACTTTTCTTTAACGAACTCTATTACATTATTTAATGGTGATACATTCCTTGAACCAGCTGAATTTAGTGGAACGCTCTCTCATGAATATGGACACCATTTTACTTACCATCATCTAAAAGAACATCATTTCCCCTTTTCATCTTGGTCAAAGCTTCGAGGCCTTGATCATGATTCAATCAGATGGGATGCATTCTGGAACTACACTGCATCCGGGCATATGTGGTATCCACAGGAAATTGCCGCAGATGATTATGTGTTATTATATGGTGCTACAAAGGAAGTTCAACTTAAAGATGTTTATAGCAACGAAGCATTCTACCGTAAAACAATCCACGATAACCAAAAATTGAAAAATGTTCTTGAAAATAAAGAACTTCAACGATATTTAGAAGAAGTAACAAATATTTCCGTTGAAGAAGACCGTTACTTCATATCCCCAACCCTTAATGCTATAAACGAAAATACGGTTAATTTCAATATTACTCCCAAAAAGAATATGGCTTATCGCTTAAACGCAACCATCCATTTAGATGAACAAGAATATTTTCAAGAGGTTTTAACAATCACTAACAATGATTCACTTAATATCATTTCTTTTTCGTTTGCTGAGATTTTAAAGGATTTACCAGATTCTCAGTTTGTTGAAAAAATTGAAATGAACATCGATGTCTTAGATTTAAAAACATCTATTGGATTACAAACGGAAACACATGTAATAGAATTAAACAAGACAGTTAATAACTAGTTATTCAGTAAAAAGTGCCATAATGGCACTTTTTTTATTCGGTTGGCCTTGGTCCTGGTTCTAGCCCGGAGCTTTCAACGGTCATTATTGGTCTTACTGTTAAGTCACCTTCAATTCGTATTTGACAGGAAAGCCGTAAATGATCTTCTATCCCTTTTTGGGCAAATGCATCTTTTTCGATATTGGTTAAGTCTTGATACTCACCTTCTAAGATTTCAACACGACAACTTGTACATTTCGCTTTTCCACCACAGCGATGTAAAATTTGTATACCATTATCCTCCAAAGCCAAGACAAGTTTTTTTCCTTCTTCTACCTCAAACATGCCTTCTTCTCCTACAACAGTTACATATGGCAATAGGTGCACCCCTTTTAAAAATATTTTTTGCTTTAATGGTATTGACAAAATTTTGTTATTTCAACACAACTAACTTTAAATGGAAAATAGTTGCCAGCAAAAAATATCTATTTTAGTATATATGTATATCAAAATTACAAACAATTCAGTTTATGTTGAAAGTTCAAGAATTCTTATAACTAGATTTAAAGTGATTAAATAGGAATGGACTATTTTCCTAGCAGCAATATCAAATCCACTTTCGACAGGAGGGAAAACATGACATTACTAGATAATAAAATCTTCAAGTATGCTATGTTCAACCAAACTTATAGATGTTTTGAGGGATTAATGTTATGAATAAAATTAACCTCAGCGCACTTATATTCGCAGTTGTTGTTTCTATTGGGTTTATTACATATACGGTGGTTGAGAGGTCCGCTTGGAATGAAACAGGCAATGTAGACATGGTCCAAACCAATCGAACAACAGAAAACTTTGTTTCAGAGGAAGATAATCAAAATCCTGAAGTAGCACAAGAAGCTGCAAAAGAATTATTTAAGGATACGATGAGTGAGAGTGCTGTTCAACACGCCATCCACCAAATGAGTCATCAAAAAGTGAAAGCTGATAAAAAATGGGGTGCCATTCAACTGACGAATGAAAGAGTCCTTCGTCTAACCGAAGTAGTTGAACAAAATAAAAGCAAGTACAGACACGATTCAATCTATTTAGATATACTTACTCGTTGGGCTAAAGGCGACTTTAGTCAAGTGGATAAAGACCATAATAAAATATGGCAGCTACAAGGCGGGAATGTCGGTCGAGCTACAGGGATATTAAGTACAAAACAGGAACAGCAATTTATTGAAAGGAATTTTAGATAAGCATTCACGGGAGGGTGAAAAGTGGTTAGACTAGCAGCGAATGGAGTTCCGAGACTAAGTATTTTCAGGGTAGACATCTATGCTAATTAAATTCGCACCATGGGCTATGAAAAAACTTTATACTCAGCGTAGTGTCTAGCTCCAGGCGCTATCGGCTCAGTTCTAAGTCAATCCACCCTAGAAGGTTAAAGAGCAACCTTGTAGCCAGCTTGTCTTATGCCTGTCGCCGATGAACTAACGCCTTCCGCATTTCTTTTTTCAGGGTAGACATCCATGCTAAATAAGTATTTCGCACCATGGTGAATGAAAATGTTTACTCATCAGTGTGGAATGAGCGGAGAGCCACTTGACTCCTGCGGGATCGAGTGGTCTCGTGAGACCCCACAGGAGCCCGCCCCTGGCGACGAGGAGGCTCACGGACCACCCCGCGGAAAGCAAGTGGATCGCAGCTCATGGAACTCCACAACCAAATTTATTTTCAGGGTAGACATCCATGCTAAATAAGTATTTCGCACCATGGTGAATGAAAATGTTTACTCATCAGTGTGGAATGAGCGGAGAGCCACTTGACTCCTGCGGGATCGAGTGGTCTCGTGAGACCCCACAGGAGCCCGCCCCTGGCGACGAGGAGGCTCACGGACCACCCCGCGGAAAGCAAGTGGATCGCAGCTCATGGAACTCCTCTAACTAAGTTATTTTCAGGGTAGACATCTATGCTAATTAAAATTAGCACCATGGAGTATGAAAAATTATACTTAGCTTAGTGTCTAGCTCCAGGCGCTATCGGCTCGGGGTCATAAGTCAATCCATCTAGAAGGTTAAAGAGCAACCTTCCAGCCGGCTTGCCTTATGCCTGTCGCCGATGAACGAGCGCCTTCCGCTTTTCTTTTTTCAGGGTAGGCATATACAAAAATGGTCGTAAAGTTGAAATGTAACTTTACGACCATTTTTCTTTGTTTTTTATTCACTTAAATCCACATTATGGTAAACTTGGCGAACATCATCTCTATTTTGAGTGGAAACCGCATAATATCAACGATTGATTAATGTATTCTCATAGATAAAATTGTCTGTTTATCATAATCGAACTAATAACATAAATCAACAGTTAATTGTATGTATATCATATTGAATTTTAATATTGAAAAATATAATAAAAACAACGCCTAAATGACGTTGCTTCATCAGTAATTATTTTTCTTTAGTGATACCCATAAATTCATTATACTGTGCAAGCTCATTGTTAAAACGATGTTTAATCAGGTAGTCTGCAATCATGTCTACTTGAGTACGGAAATATTCATCAATACCATAGAATTTTGTGGAGTATTCCGTAAGACTCAAATATAAAGTCGTTACAAGTCCGTATGCATGCTTTAATTCCTCGTTTGTCATTTCTTCCATGTTTTCAATAAAATCCGATACATCAATTTTCATTTCATTCACCTTTCATATATAAATTTAACTAAATAATTGTAAATTAAAAACAGGAAAGTCTAAAGTGCAGTACCTAATAAAATACTTGTTTTACTTAGTTGATAACCATCTTCAACTAATCCATAACCATTGATTAATCATCATCAATCTCAGCCAACAATTCAAGAAGCGGGTTAACTTGTTTTCCATCTCCATTCATTTGCGCCAATTTCTTTTCTTCAATCATTACCTTCGTCATATCGTTTGCTAGTCTTAAACGTTGACTAAGAGGTATACATAAAGCAGTCATATGTTGACTGCTTTGTTTATCAATAGCAATCATTCGTCTCTCAAGGTCAGGTGTTCTTTCATCTGCGATATCTAAATCATTTGCAGCTTGTTTGATTCTGTTCCACATATGTAAATACTGCGCCAACATGTTCAAACTATCAGAATCTGCAACAGTGAAATTTTCGTTTTGATTTTTTAAATTATTGAAGATTTTTCTTTCCGTTTTATTTAATATCGGAGATGCTTTTGGATTTGTTTTGTTCGTTACATATTTATCTTCCATTTTTTTTCGTGTAGCCCGCTCATCTTTTGACATTTTCATGCTCATTTGATTTACTGGTTTTGCTAATCTCCCCATGAATATCACTCCTTAAAATTTTTTTAGGGAAAATTTTTTTTTACACCAAGGACACCTCAGTCTCTTGACACCTACCTCAGGATAAAAATGGGTAGTCTAGGGGATAGGTAATATATCAGGCCAGCGTCATTACAACACTGGCATATCATCTTCAGGAACTTCCCAATCAAAGTCTAGTTGCTCTCTTGTTTGAAAATGTGTATTACATGATTGGCATAAAGTAATCAAGTTACTTGGTTCGAACCTTAAATCAGGATAACCATTAGTGCCATTGTATTTAATACGTGGCTTTATGTGATGTACTTGTAAATTGTTGGGTTGTGACAAAGTTGTATTTAATCAAACACCTTTGACAGTAGCCACCATCACGCTTAATCACACTCAACCTTGTATATTTCCAACTTTTAGAATTAAAGAATTTCTTTTCTTCAGGTTTCATTTGAACACGTCTTTTATTTCGTAATCGAGCGGCTTCTTTTTTACATTCACATTCTTCCGTAAGCGGAATTACCTTCCCACAATTGCAGAATTTTAGTCTTTGTCCTTTTCTTTTTTCATTCATTTCTTCCATGAAATATACCTCCATTTATTTTCTATAACCATTTGCTCGTATCACTGGTGCGTTTAAAAAGAAAAGACATACCCAAACAAAGGTATGTCCTAATTAATCGTAAGCTGTTAATTGTAGGAACTCTTGATTTTTTCTTTCACTCTCATTTCTTTAGCATGATTCATGTTTTCTTGGTGGGTACACCATTCGAGATTGATTACCTTGTTATTCCTTCTGTTTCTGTCAATATGATTAACTTCTGGCTTATTATCATGATTTGGGATAAAAGCTTTAGCAACAAGAATGTGTACTCGATAATTTTTCCCATCAACTTTTATAAAGGAATAATCATGACCATTATTACCGAACTTAAGCAATCTTTCATTTTTATTCCTTTTGTTAATACTTTTAACTTGTCCTTCATCGGACACATAATAAATCTTCCTTTTACTTTCTAAAGTTAATTTCCATTCTTCCAATTGATTCATCTCCAAGTGAATAATTTTGCTTTGCTCACTTGATTTGATTTGATTGAATATAAAAAGAGCGAGTACGTTCAGCGCTCACCCTCCCTATTAATTATTTGATTGTTTGGCTATATGATGTTGATTCTAGTTGAATATAAGTTTTTATAGGTCAGGCATCTCCTCTTCTTCCCCATAAACTTCCAATAGTTTTTCATACGCTTGTTTGATAATTTCCATATCATCAATTGTAGCAGTAGAAATTTTTTTGCCTTTTCCGTAAAATACTGTTGCCACTGCTTCTAATTCAGGCATACGACCTTTTTTATGAAATTTAACAGAAATGGATTTCACATCTTTCATTAATGAATTAAATTCAGCAATGATTTCTTCATCATCTGATTTAACTTCTTCTTTAGTCATTCTGATTGATGGCCGAACTTTTACAATATCTGTAGGATTGTAGAAGTTTTCGATTGATGGTTCGATAATCCATTCACCTTCAGAATAAATCCATTTTGTGTTACCCAGATATCCCAAGGTGTGTAAGTGATGTTAGAAGCGAAACCAGATTTCTTTTCTTCCTGTTCTTCACAATGAATTAAACCAGCTTCCCTTAATAAAGTTTTATGCTGATTGTATTTCCCCTTTTTTATTCTAAATTCGTCGAAAGCAGTTGTGACTGGAAGAACACAATAGCAATCACCGTTATACGTGGCAAATGAGCAGAATCCTCAAGTAGATATAAACATCAAAGCCATTGAAGATGTTAACAGAACATTGAATCATGTTAAAATGCAATATTTTTTCCCAAGTTAAAAAGGACTTTCACATTGTGAAAGCCCCCTTATTTTTATTTCAAATTCATTAGTGGACTACTTTTAATGCTTAATTCCATAACTTGTTCATCTTGCAGGATTGTAAATAACGCTTAGTAATCGAGATATCTTCATGCCCTAACACCCTCGATAAGCTATATACATCACAACCGTTTTGTAACATCAACTGGGCGTAAGTATGGCGTATTGTATGTGGTGATATACGAATTTCTCTTGTAATGCCAGCACGTTCACCAGCGATTTTTACAATACGTTCTACTGCTTCCACTGTTAATGGTTTGCCCCTATATGATAAAAACAAATTATCATGCCCTCGATAATCATCTTTTAAATATTGCTCACGAATACGGTCATATTTAATCAGATACTTTTTGAGTGCCGGAGATATCGGTAAATAACGCTCTTTATTCCCTTTACCCACAATTTTAATGGTTGTTTCACCTACGTTGCTTTTCATTAAGTGACATAACTCCAGATTTCTTATCCCAGTATCAGCAAACATCATGATAACTAATTTGTTTCTGGCTTCAATGTAAGTTGTCATTTTATAAGCCTCAACCATTCCTCTAATTTCTTGAGACGTAAATGATTTAATAGTGACGATTGGCTCCTTCATCCATTGAACATTTAAACATGGATTGTGTTTTTGTAATATATAACCTTCATCTACACAATACTTAAAAAAGCTACGAACACACTTGTAAATGCTGTTGATATAAGTTTCTTTTCGACCTTTTTTGGATAACATCATTCCATATTGTTTGATGTGTAATGATTTAATTTCTTCTAGTTCTGCAATTTCGTATTCACTTTCAAGATACGCTAAAAACCTTCTGTTATTGTCCTTGTAGCTTTTTTGAGTACGTGGACTATAACTTTTCACTTGAATGTGAAACATAAATTCTTTGTGTAAATCAGTTAAAAGCATAAAAAAATGTTCCTCCCGTTATGAATTTACAATTCAATCCATGAGAGAAACATATATCATAATCAATTACGTTTTAAGTTTGAATGTATATCATAAATAACGCATTTTTTTATGATAGCCACTTAAATATAAGTGTCAAAAACGTTGATACTGCAAAGTTGCTTGTTTTATTCACTTAAATCCACATTATGGTATACTTGACGAACATCATCTAAGTCTTCTAAAGCATCAATTAACTTTTCAAATTGAGCTTGTGCATCCCCGGGTAGCTCAACATCATTTTGAGCCAGCATCGTTAACTCTGCTACTGTGAAGTCAGTAATTCCTGCATTTTTAAATGCTTCTTGAACCGCATGAAATTGATCAGGCTCAGCATAAACAATAACTGCTTCATCTTCTTCAAGAAGATCACGAGCATCAACATCTGCCTCCATCAAGATTTCAAGTACTTCATCTGCAGATTTTCCTTCTACACCAATAACAGCTGTTGCGTCAAACATATAGGCTACAGATCCACTTACACCCATGTTACCACCATTTTTCCCAAAGGCAGCACGAACGTCAGAAGCCGTTCTGTTTACGTTATTTGTTAATGCATCAACAATGATCATTGATCCATTTGGTCCGAAACCTTCATAACGTAACTCATCATAACTTTCCTCAGATCCACCTTTTGCTTTTTCAAGTGCGCGATCAATGATTGCCCGAGGAACATTATAAGTTTTAGCACGCTCTAGTACCACTTTTAATGCTTGGTTAGCTTCTGGGTTTGGTTCCCCTTGCTTAGCCACAACATAAATTTCACGACCAAACTTTGCATAAATACGACTCGTATTTGCATCCTTTGACGCTTTCTTTTCTTTAATATTATTCCACTTACGCCCCATACTGTTCCACTCTCTTTCGATCCTATAAATAATATGCAATTAAAGTGTTTTACACACTTCTTCAAAATAACTGTTAATTCACGATTTCTATTATAACAGAACATCCCTATTTTTGAATACTTAACCTAAATATCAAAAGACATGCATTCTTCTTAAGAGTGCATGTCTCTAAATTGTTACAATTCTAAGTCTAAAGGTCTTAGTTTCGCTTCAATTTGTTCTCTCTTTGGTTCTAAAAATGGTGGTAGTGCAAGGCTTTCACCTAATGTTTCAAGAGGTTCATCTGCTGCAAACCCTGGTGTATCTGTTGATAATTCAAATAAAATATGATTAGGTTCTCTGAAATATAAGGCTTTAAAATAGTATCTTTCCACCTCACCTGAATTCATTAACCCACTTTCCTTTATACGCGTAACCCATTGCTGGAACTCTTCTTCATTAGGGATTCGGAATGCAACATGATGGATGCTTCCTCTTCCTGGTCTTTCTCTTGGAAGATCTGGTCTTACTTCTATATGAACTTCAGCTCCCGAGCCACCCTCACCGGTAGCATAAACTTCGATGTCTTTGTAGTCCCCAGCGAGTGATGGATATGTTCCAACATGTCTGAATCCCATTACTTCTGTTAATACACGAACCGTTGGCTCTGCAATTGGGACAGTTAACATGACAGGACCTAAACCAATAATTGCGTGCTCAGCAGGTACATCTGTTTGATCCCATGGTTCTCCTGCTGCTACACCCATTTCATCATTATCTGCCACTAAAATGACATTCGTACCGTCATAATCTTGAAAAGCTAGTGATTCACGGTTGGCTCTTTTTTCAATTCCCCAATGATTGATCCCAAATTGGTCTAAACGATTTTCCCAATATTGAAGTGCTTCAGAGTTTCTCACTCTAAGAGAAGTAGAAGAAATACTGTTTATCCCTGGGCGTGTTTGACCAAGATGAGGAATATCGAAAAAGGTAATTTCAGTCCCTGGATTCCCTTTGGCATCACCATAAAACAAATGATATGACTCCGTGTTATCTTGATTAACTGTCTTTTTTACTAGTCTCATCCCCAGAATTTTCGTATAAAAATGAAAGTTTTTTTCTGCTTTTCCGGTTAAAATTGAAACATGGTGTAAACCAAGTAATTTCATAATAATCATCCTTTCTTTTTACTTCCACCCTATTTTATATATAATTAATTTTGATTATTAATAATATCTCGAATTCAAGATAATTTTAAATGATAGTATACACTTTGTCAATTCCCACCTCTTTCGGGTATAATTTGCAAAGATGTATGAACATACTGCAGAAATACATAACTACTTAGGTGGTGTTTTGTTTTGAGGATAAATAAATTTATTAGTGAAACTGGAATTTGCTCAAGAAGAGAAGCTGATAAGTGGGTTGAGGCTAAAAGAGTGACAATCAATGGAAAGTTAGCTGAACCAGGAAGTCAAGTACAGCCAGATGATGATGTTCGGGTTGATAATAAACCGATTAAATCTAAGCCAAAGCTTGTTTATATCGCATTAAATAAGCCAGTGGGAATCACCTCCACAACTGAACGGCATATAAAAGGGAATATTGTTGATTTTGTAAACCACCCATTACGAATTTTTCCAATAGGAAGATTGGATAAGGATTCGGATGGACTGATTTTGTTAACAAATGATGGAGATATCGTTAACAAGGTATTACGTGCAGAAGGTAAGCATGAAAAAGAATATATTGTGACAGTGGACAAGCCGATCACTCCTGACTTTTTGAAGAAGATGTCAGAAGGTGTAGAAATTTTAGACACAGTGACTCTTCCCTGTAAAATCTATAAGGAATCTAAATACGTATTTCGGATTATATTAACGCAAGGATTAAATCGTCAAATTCGTAGAATGTGTTCACAGTTAGGATATGAAGTTAGAAAACTTCAAAGAATTCGGGTCATGAATATACACTTAAATGATTTAAAAATAGGAAAATGGAAAGATTTAACTGAGAGGGAATTAGCTGAATTGTTTAAGAGTCTAAGGTATGAACCCAAGCGATAGTAACTATTACTGAGATACGTTCTAAAAAAGGTAAGTGAAATTCACCACTTCACTTTACCTTTTTGTTTATAAAGATTCCTTTATTTCTTTAATTTGTTCGAGGTGGCGTAATTCATGCAAGCCAAGGAATTCAACCCATTGGGTTAAGATTAAATCTCCAAATATCGGATGTGGGTATGATTTTTGCGTTAGTTCTTGTCCTGATGGTTTACTTATTATATCTATTAAGTTACTACGAGATGTAGTTAATCTTTGTTCCATTTCATCTATAGTTACATAGTTACCTGATGGAACAAGATTTGCTGGAGCTTTAACTTTATGGCGTCGGTTTGTTGTAAACTGAATTGGTTTTTCGCTTGTGGGAGTATTATGTGTTGTTTCTGAAAGAGATTCTTGTATTGCTTTGCTTGCGGTTTCCTCTATCAAATGTAAATGTTCAAGAATCTCCATAATGCTCCACTCATCTGAATTCTCCTTTTGATTAAGTTGTTCATTTGACAATCCTTTAACTTCATTTAACAACTGCTCTCTTATTTCCTTAATTTGTTCCAACTCTATCACTCTCCTTGATTGGTTATTTAAATTATATTATTTTTCGATCGTTATATATGTATAGTAGAGAGAAATAATTTGTTCTTGGGGAGAATAAGTTATTTCGATTTTTAGGTTAACCCTTCTTCTAAAGGATTCCATGCTCGTTTTTACTTTTATCACATTCCCGGTTCCTCGGAGGGAAATAGACTCTAAGAAAAATAGATGCTAGACTTGGATCATTTTTCGGGACAGGTTCGGTCCTTTGTGAGAGGAAAAGCTGTCCGAACTTGGGTTGACTTTGGACAGGTTCGATCCTTTGTGACTCAAAGCTGTCCGATCCTCCCAGCACGACTTCGGACAAGTTCGATCCTCTTAGACTAAAAGCTGTCCGAACCCCGAGCAACTTCGGACAACTTCAATCCTCTGAGACCAAAAGCTGTCCGAACCCCGAGCAACTTCGGACAACTTCAATCCTCTGAGACCAAAAGCTGTCCGAACCCAGCACGACTTCGGACAACTTCGATTCTCTGTGACCAAAAGCTGTCCGAACCCAGCACGACTTCGGACAACTTCGATCCTCTGAGACCAAAAGCTGTCCGAACCCAGCACGACTTCGGACAACTTCGATCCTCTTAGACTAAAAGCTGTCCGAACCCTGAACAACTTCGGACAGGTTCGACCCTCTGTGACCTAAAGTTGTCCGAACCCCGAGCAACTTCGGACAGCTTCAATCTTCTGAGACCAAAAGCTGTCCGAACCCTGAACAACTTCGGACAGGTTCGACCCTCTGTGACCTAAAGTTGTCCGAACCCCGAGCAACTTCGGACAGCTTCAATCTTCTGAGACCAAAAGCTGTCCGAACCCAGCACGACTTCGGACAGGTTCGATCCTCTTAGACCAAAAGCTGTCCGAACCCCGCACGACTTCGGACAGGTTCGATCCGCTGAGACCAAAAGCTGTCCGAACCCCACGCAACTTCGGACAGGTTCGACCCTCTAAGACCCGAAGCTGTCCAAACCTTGAAGCGACAAAGCAACGGAAGCTAAAGCAACAAAAAGAGGTCATCTCTGAGGCAAATTCCCCCTGAGATAACCCTTATAAAAATATTACTGACTTCCTTTTTTTACATACTCAGCAATCGTAATCGTACGCTTCGCTTGATGTTTGACAGCTGCTTCCACATTCTCAACCATATTACCATCTTGAGTAACTGTCACACTCGTCCCATATGGATTCCCACCAGCTTCGAATGTTACCGGATCTGTATAACCCGGTGTGGCAACGATTGCTCCCCAATGATACATTGTCGTATATAATGATAATAATGTTGCCTCTTGGCCGCCATGGGGGTTTTGTGCAGAAGTCATCGCACTTACTACCTTATTAACAAGTTTTCCATGAAACCAAAGGCCTCCAGCAGTATCTAAAAATTGTTTCATTTGGCTAGGCATGTTACCAAAACGGGTTGGCACACTGAAGATGATTGCATCAGCTTCATCAAGATCATCTAATGTCACTTCAGGAACATCCTTAGTTGCCTCTATGTGAGCTTTCCAATGTGGGTTGGATTCAATCGCTTCTTGTGGAGCTGTTTCAGGAACTTTTCTTAGCTTTACCTCAGCACCCGCTTCCTTTCCTGCCTCCTCTGCCCACTGAGCCAACTTATAATTTGTACCTGTTGAACTGTAATAAATAACTGCTAATTTTACGGTCATTATTCAAAACTCCTTTTTCATGAAATAAATACCTATCTAGTGTTTACCTTGTAGAATACCTTAAACACATCTTTTGAAAATAAGAAAATTGGGTACACCATCTAGTTACCCAATTTTTCAACTTCCTATTCATTATTTTGGCCTCTCGATGGTAAAAACCTCTCCAATTTTTGCATAATCGTTTCCAGCTAGGCGACTAACCGCTCCTAATCTTGCTTGATTCACTCGACCATTTTCATAAACTGTATCATCAATATGAAACTGAACGACTCTTCCTATGACAAAATCGCAACCAGGCTTTTGCTCTCTTCCTCCTAGCTCAATAGCCTGATCAAGAATACATTCTAACCTGACCTTAGCTTCCACCACTCCAGGTATCTCTATTTTCGTGCTTGGAATAGGAGTTAGTTTTGCGAGAGTTACTTCACTTTGCTCTGGAGGAAGGCTTGCAGCAGTGATATTTATTTGATCAACATTATCTTCATCAACAATATGAACGACAAATTCCTTTTTATTTAAAATATTTCTGGCCGTGTCTTTTTGCTTGCCATCTCCACTTCGTTGAATGGAAAGTGAAATCATGGGAGGATTCGATGAAACAATATTAAAATAGCTAAATGGTGCACCATTTAACGTATTACTCTCTGATAAGGTTGTCACAAATGCAATAGGTCTAGGAATAATACTTCCAATCATTAGCTTATAGCTATCTCTTTCTGAGATATCTTCCGAATTAATTGAAACCAAATACAAGCACTCCTCTTAAACGTTAATCTTACTTTTCAACCTTAGGCTCATGTTACCACCGGTTCAAAGTTATCACATCCAATGATGTTTAAAATCTTTTGCATACTCTTCAAACTTAATGGGTTCTCTATTCAGTAGGTTTTGTGTCTCTTCTGTTACTTTTTCAGCTGTCCCCATCTTAGTAATTGCATATAACATGGTCATTACGTTTGCAAAATCTTTTCTGGTACCTCTTTTAATGATTGTTCTTCTAAACTCAAAAAAACCTGGATTTCTATAAGTAATTGTTCTTCCTAATACATTTGTAAGGATGTTAGAGACTTCGTAATAATCCAGAGCTTCACTTCCTGTTAATGTGTACGCTTTATTTAGATGATCTTCTTCGGTTAGACAAATGGAAGCTACAGATGCAATGTCTCTCGTATCAATAAAGCTCGTCCTTGCTTTACCAACCGGCATATATAATTCATCACGAAGTTTGATATCGTCACGGTGGGTTGTATTTAAGTTTTGCATAAAGAAACTTGGTCTTAGAAAAGTATATGGGATTTCAAGTTCTTTTATTAAATCTTCTATTTTCCGATGTGGAACAACACGATTTCGTTCAACACCCATTAAAGAAACGAAAACAATGTGACGAATTCCTTTTTCTTTTACTTTTAATAAAAAAGGCTTCATATCCTTTTGTGGCTTTGCTAGCTGAGGTGGACGAATTAGAAAAACGCGGTCAACCTCTTCAAGTGCTGAATCAAATGTCGTAGGATTAGTAAAATCAAATGAAACCCATTCCACCTTTTCCTCCGATTGCCTTTCCGTGAAAGCTGCAGCTAAAACCTTTTCATTGCGATTTATTAATTCTTCCACAACATATTTCCCTATATTTCCGGTTGCACCTGTAACAAGAATTTTCGATTTACTCATCAATCTCTTCTCCTTTTAGATTATCTCCTATTCTCTCTAAAAAACCTATTAATGCTTCCTTTTCAGCTTCAGTGAACCCCTTAAGCCCATCATTAACAGTGTCATCACTTACTTTTTCTAATAGAGGAATATACTCAACGGCAGAAGAACTCAATTCAATGAGCTGAGCTCTTTTATCAGTAGGGTGCAACTTCCTATTGATGAGCCCCTTATCCTCCAAACGTTTAAGGACTCCCGATATTGTTGGTTTATCCATATCTAATCTACTTGCTATCGAAGCCGCTTTGTAATGATTAGGTGGAGATTTTAAGTGGTCTTGAATATGCAAATCTTTGATAACTCCCCATTGAGTGGTGGTAATCTGTTTGTCTTCGAGCCTCTTTGTTAACTTAAATCTTAATAGCTTTGCATTTAGTTGTAATAAATACCCTATATTGTTATTCATCAGTTCGCCTCATTTAGTTAGTGTACTAACTAAATTATAAAGCACCTTCAATGTCCCCATCAACTGCCATTAAAAAAGATTGATAAAAAACAGGATGTAATTCACGACTTAGACAAAAAATAGCCAAATTCAATCTGGTTGTGGTACATTTTGAAGAACAGACTAACGAAATAAGGGGATTTTATGAATAAGATTAAAGCAATCTTAAGCTTTTTGGTAGTTCTCACTTTATTCCATCTACTCATTTTTTATATAGGCTGGAATGTTTGGCATTATCTACGAGTCGCTATCTCTTTCGATTTCCTTTACCCATTTATCGTTCTAATTTTCCTATTTTCATACGCATATATAATCGGTCGTTTTGTTAAGTTTCTGTCCATCTTCCATACAATAGGATCAATTTGGATGGCGATCATACAGTACGCTGTTATCTTATTTCCCATAGCTAATATATCCGTATTAATTTCAGTAGCTTTTTCTATTCCAACTGAAACTGCCATCTTATGGACAGGCCATGTGACCCTTATCGTATTCCTTCTCATTTTTGGAGTAGGCACCTTTAACGCATACAGTCCTGTAGTAAGGAATTATCAAATTAAGATCAATAAAACAACTGAAGCAATTTTTAAACTAAGGATTGCCATGGCTTCTGATATGCATTTTGGAACACTTTCGGATAAGAAACATGCAAGAAGACTTGTTAAAATAATAAATAATGAAAAGCCAGATATAATTCTTTTACCAGGAGATATCATTGATGATGACCCTATTCCATTTATAAAAAAAGGGTTTGGAAAAATCTTAAGTGAATTACATGCACCTCTAGGTATTTATGGTGTTCTTGGCAACCATGAATACTACGGTAGAGCTATTCCTACTTTTATGAAGGAAATGGAAAAGATAAATATCGACATCTTAACTGATGATGTAATTCAGATAAAGGAGAGCTTCTATTTAATTGGAAGAAAAGATAAAACCGATAAACAACGGTTGACGATCAAAGAGCTACTAGCCCACCCAACAATAAATCATTCAAAACCAATTATTATGATGGACCACCAACCTTCTCAACTAAATGAAGCCATGCATGAAGGAGTAGATTTAATTTTATCTGGACACACTCATCGTGGCCAGATGGCTCCTAACCATTTGATTACACGCAAAATCTTTGAGCTTGATTGGGGTTATTTACAAAAAAATCAACTACATGCCATTGTTTCTTCAGGGTTTGGTTTTTGGGGGCCACCGATTCGTCTGGGCAGTAGGTCGGAAATTGTCATCATTGATGTGAATTTTAACTAATAGAAAAGGATTTATAACAAAAAATGCTTGCCACATGGGCCAAGCATTTTTTCTTTGACAATATGGACTATTTAATTTCACCTATCTCCATTATTTCTGTTTCTGGAAAATAATGCTGTAAAATCGCTTTATAACTTTTCCCTCTTTCACCCATTACACTTGCTCCCCATTGACTCATTCCAACGCCATGTCCATACCCTCTACCCTTCATAATATAAAAGTCGTCTTTTTCTTCTAAAGAATCCACTAAATAACTCCTAAAAATATCTCCACCAATCATTGGGCGAATTTTATTGATATTTACATCCTCTAATTTAAACTGCTCTAACATAATCGTCCCATCAAATAGACGGTGGAAAAACTCCACTGTGACTGACCCTTTTTTCGTTCGACCTGATGCGTTTGTGTCTTCATCTATTGCTAAATGGGTTATTCCAACGATTTTGATTTCTCCAAGGTATCCATTCTTTTTTAAATAGGATTTCATCGTCCCTGCAATTCGATCATCCATCTCAACTAAATCATCCCAAGCTGTTGGATGATCCCAATCAATACCTTCAATTTGAAGTTGATTTCGATGAAGCATAAACTCCCACGGTTGTACCGGATCAAAAGGATCTATTTTTACGGGATAATAGACTTTTGGATCTCCTCCCCAGACATTTGCGTTGCTCTCTGTTATTCCGCCATTACTTGCCGAATAAAAGGCTGGAATCGGTTTGTTTTCAAAAGTAATGATTTCACCCTTTGTTTCTTCTACAGCTTGAGTTGTTTTTTTGTCCCAGCTAAAACCGCCATATACTTGATACTTAATCGTATCATCCATGTCCTGATTCATTTGAATGAAGGCGTAGGTTCTTGCTGCTAATGCTTGTGCCTTTAAGCTTTCAAGAGACCAAGCTGGAAAAACTTCAAAAGGAACAACTCCTTTTAGGTAGTCCTCTAAAGGAAGCTGATTCACTGGTCTAATGTAGGAATTTTTTTCTTGTAGAAATTCAACCACACCCAAATACGGTTTATCATTAATAGTAATATAATGCTCCGTATCATACACATTTGGAATTAACTGAAACGAACCGTTAATTTGCTGCTCCTCATGTTTACTTTTCAAGTAAAATATTCCTCTTTTCAGAACTAAACGATATTCCTCTCCTTCTTTAATTGAAATACTTTCATCAAGTGTTAGATACTCACCATGTATCTTGAATGTAATTTCATTTGTTTCACCCAAGTCCTTAACTAATTTTACTTTTACCATTTCTTCTGCCTCAATGTGCAGAGGGAGAAACAGTGAACATATTATTATGATTGGAAGTATTAAATATCTCATATTCATACTTTGCACGTTTATCTCAATTAATATGTTTTGTTTATTTTGAAGCTACTCTTCGATTTGCAAAAATATTAATAGAAGTTTTTCAGTTTTCATGATAAAAATAAACTATCTCGTTATCACTTTAGAAATGGAGCAACAAATGGACTTTTTGAAAAAAATAAAGAATTTTATTATTCGATTTTGGAAAGAACAACATCTGACTAAAATCTTTTTGTTGATATTTTTTGTTACTATTTTAGCAACCATGCTATTTTTTGCATATATGGCAAGCACAGCAAATGTACAATCCCTAAAGGATGGATTAAACCAATCTACTGTCATTTTTGATAAGGACGGTGATGTGGCAACACATTTATCTACAAATCGGACAAATGGAATTTCAATTGATGAAGTTCCTGATCATATAGCAAAAGCAGTTATCGCTATTGAAGATCAACGTTTTTACAATCATAATGGATTTGATATAAAGGGGATTTCAAGAGCTTTCTTTAAGAATCTTTTTTCCGGGAGAATTACTGGCGGTGGGAGCACAATTACACAACAGCTTACGAAAAATGCATTGCTCTCTCCCGAAAGATCATATAAAAGAAAAATTGAAGAGTTGTTTTTAGCAGTTGAAATTGAGAAACATTTCTCAAAAGATGAAATTATTGAAATGTATTTAAATCAAGTGTACTTCGGAAGTGGAGCATGGGGAATAAATCATGCGGCCAAAAAATATTTTAACAGTGACGCTGAGGATCTCTCCATTAGTGAAGGTGCCCTACTTGCTGGATTACTTCAAGCACCATCTGCCCTTAATCCGTATAATAACTTCGATAAGGCAATAAACCGTAGGGATGTCGTATTATCAAAAATGAATGAACTTGGATATATTACTGATCAAGATTTGAAAAAGGCACTTAAAGAAAACATCATCCTTGAAGATGGTGGCGGAAGCAATATTGAAAGAGACTATCCTTTCTATGTGGATTCAGTACTTGATGAAGCAATTAATGAATTTGGATTAACACAGGATGAAATTTTCACTCGTGGATATCAAATATATACAGAAATGGATCAAAATCTCCAGTTTACTTTGGAAAAAGTATATAAGCAGGATTGGAGATTTCCAACAGGTAAAGATGGCGTGTTAGTTCAAAGTGGTGCTGTATTGCTAGATCCACAAACAGGTGGTGTCAGAGGTCTGGTAGGTGGCCGTGGAGATTATGTCTTTCGAGGCTTTAACCGAGCGACACATATGAAACAACAACCAGGCTCAACTCTAAAGCCCATAACTGTATATACCCCCGCCTTGGAATCTGGCTATCATTTCGATTCTATGTTACTTGATGAACCGAAAACATTTGAAGAATATACACCTAAAAACTCATCCAACACTTATCAAGGTAAAGTTCCAATGTATATCGCCCTTCAAGACTCATTGAATTTACCAGCGGTTCGATTATTAGAAGAGATTGGGTTGGATAAAGGGCTACAGTCGCTTAAACGTTTTGGGATTTCATATACAACAGAAGATGAGCACTTAGCAATTGCACTAGGAGGTATGCATAAGGGCATATCACCACTTCAACTTGCAGAAAGTTACTCAACCTTTGCTAATGATGGTAACAGAAATGAGAGTCATTTAATTACTAAAATTGTTGGGCCGACGGGTAATATCATCGCTGAACGAAAGGTGAAAACGGTCAAGGTCACCACAAAAAAAATAGCAAATGAAATGACTTCTATGCTACTAAATGTCGTTGAAACGGGCACAGGTAAAGCGACAAAAATAGAGGGTATTCAAATTGCAGGTAAAACTGGTTCCACTCAGCTTCCATATAATGATGTAAATGGCACTAAAGATCAATGGTTTGTAGGTTATACCTCAAATCTTGTTGGAGCCGTGTGGTTGGGCTTTGACCAGACCGACAGAGAGCATTATTTAAAAGGAAGTAGTTCTGATACGGTGGTTCCTTTATTTAAAGGTATCATCGAACAAGCTGTTAAGTATGTGGAGCCTGGTGAATTTGAAGAAGTGTCGATAAATGATCAGCTGGCAGGAGTAGAAGCAAAACCACGATTAAGTCTGAACAAAGAACAAGTACAAGAAAAGGCTGCAGAGCTTGAGCAAAAGTTAAAAGAGGAAAGCTCGAAGTGGAAGCAAGTATTGGAACAAGCAAAACAAGATGTGAAATTTATTGAAGACAAAATTACTAGTCTAATTAATTCTTTTAAATAATAGAAGGGTGAAAATTATTCCACCCTTCTTTTTGTAATGTTTTTCTTTTATTTTACAGAGCTAAATTTTAGACACTGATGCAAGAGCCGTAATATTATCGGTTGTAAGCTGTGATAATTGATCTAAAAATTCCACTTGGAAACTTCCTGGTCCCTTATCAACAGTTGTCTTCGCTGCTAATTGTGCGGCAATACCATAACAAGTTACCGCTGACGTTGCAGCTTTAAGTAGATCCTTTTCCACTGCTGAAAATGCACCAATCACAGAAGTAAGTAAGCAGCCAGTGCCCGTTACCTTTGTTAATATTGGATGGCCGTTTTCGACTATGTATGTTTCCTTCGAATCTGTAATCACATCTCTTTTACCTGTGATAACAACATTGGTATTTAGATGACTAGCAGCTTGCTGAGCAAGTTTAACGACATCACCTGACTCAGTCCCTGCATCCACCCCTTTAATTGCCCAGTCTTCTCCGATGATATTAGCAATTTCAGCAGCATTTCCTCTTAATACAGATACTTTCACTTCTTCAAGAATTCGTTTTGCTGTTTCTGTTCTAAATGGGGTAGCACCCGCTCCTACTGGATCAAAAATAACCGGTTTATTCATATCATTAGCAGCTTTCCCAGCAACAATCATCGACTCTATATTTACAGATGTTAATGTCCCAATATTCAGGACAAGCGCTCCAGCAATTTTGACCATATCAGAAACTTCTTCAATTGCATAAGCCATTACAGGTGAAGCACCAATCGCGAGTAACCCATTTGCAGTAAAATTAGTAACAACAACATTGGTAATATTATGTACTAGTGGTGATTGTGATTTTAATTGTTCAAAAGATTGTGTAATAAATTCTATATTCATTTTGCAGCCTTCCTTTCATCAATCAATCGTTTTCTTTTGTACTTTATCAAAATTCCATCGGTTATACAACTTTCGAGTGATATGCCTTAAGTGGTAAGATTTCTTTTTGTGGAGGAGTCAGTTTGACAACTTAAGTCAGGCGACTATAATTAATCCATAGTCTGCAAACTTTTGCTATTTAAGATAAATGGGGGGTACTATGAAAAATAAAAAACCAGTGATTGGCATTACAGGAGCCTATGTAAACCATAACCACTACATGGAAGGTGTTTATGTCCATCATGATTACCATAAAAGTATCGCTGCAAATGGAGGAATTCCTATTGTTCTTCCCTATATTAATGAAAACTTAAGCATAGAAAGTGCTGAATTATGTGATGGCATCATTTTAAGTGGAGGAGAAGATGTTGATCCTCAGTTTTATGGCCAAGACCCTCATCCCAACTTAGGAGCAACCATTCCTGAAAGAGACATAGCCGAAATGGCTCTGGTACATTATGCCATAAATAACAATATTCCCCTTCTCGCCATTTGTAGAGGGGTACAAATATTAAATGTAGCGTTAGGCGGAACATTGATCCAAGATATCCCTGCCCAATGGGCTAACCCCATTAAACATACTCAAATAGTAGAAAGAAAGAGGGATACACATTTTATAAGAATCGATAAAGACAGTTACCTCTACTCAATCATCGGAGAAGAAACAGTAAGAGTAAATAGCCTTCATCACCAAGCGATTGACAAGCTTTCGCCTCACTTAAAAACTGTGGCAACAGCCTCAGACGGGATGATTGAAGCTGTAGAATTAATTGAAAGTAACACCTTCACTATCGGTGTCCAATGGCATCCAGAATCAATGAGCAGTCATAACCAGAAAATGAATAAACTTTTCAATCATTTTGTTGAAAATTGTGTAAAAAAAGTGCAGACACCTGCATAAAATCTAATATAATACTAAAATCTTATCGGTTGAACATTTAATTTTATCTAGATATAATAATAACTAGCTATCTCAACACTGTTACAATACTTTAAAAAATAGATTAAGATATTTACAAAGTCAGAATTTTCAGATATAATAAAGTAAATTCTTATCGAAGGGAGAAAAGGGAACAATATATGGACCCCAGTGATAAAGAAGCCTCAAAAATTTACCGGAAACTAATTACTTCAGATGATTTTAAAGCTTTCATTTTATATGAAAAGCTTAATACACAAATGAGAATGAAGGTAATGACTAAGCTCAATCAAAATGGCTCTAGTCAAGCTAATGTATTATTAAAAAAGTTAGAGAAATTTTAACAAATAACAAATGTCGTCTCATAAAAGTGAGACGACATTTTCTTATTATAAAAAGCTATTATGTTGTAGCTGATATGGCCTAATCCTTTAGTCAACTTTATCTTTTCATCATAGTCAGAATGGTATAAAATAGATCTTTTTCAAATTCGGATAGTTTAACATGTTAACACACGAAAGCTGTCCGAACACAGGGCTACTTCAGACAACTTGGCCTTGTAAAGCACGAAAGCTGTCCGAACACAGAGCTACTTCAGACAACTTTGCTTTGCTATCCACAAAAACTGTCCGAACACAGAGCTACTTCAGACAACTTTTCCTTGTAAAGCACGAAAGCTGTCCGAACACAGAGATACTTCAGACAACTTGGCCTTGTAAAGCACGAAAGCTGTCCGAACACAGAGATACTTCAGACAACTTTGCTTTGCTATCCACAAAAGCTGTCCGAACACAGAGATACTTCAGACAACTTGGCCTTGTAATTCCCAAAAGTTGTCCGAACACCAGGCTACTTCAGACAACTTTTCCTTGTAAAGCACGAAAGCTGTCCGAACACTAGGCTACTTCAGACAGCTTGGCCTTGTAATTCCCAAAAGTTGTCCGAACACCCGGCTACTTCAGACAACTTTTCCTTGTAAAGCACAAAAGCTGTCCGAACACCAGGCTACTTCAGACAACTTTTCCTGGTAAAGCACGAAAGCTGTCCGAACACTAGGCTACTTCAGACAACTTGGCCTTGTAAAGCACGAAAGCTGTCCGAACACAGAGCTACTTCAGACAACTTTGCTTTGCTATCCACAAAAACTGTCAGAACACAGAGCTACTTCAGACAACTTTTCCTTGTAAAGCACGAAAGCTGTCCGAACACTAGGCTACTTCAGACAGCTTGGCCCTGTAATTCCCAAAAGTTGTCCGAACACTGGGCTACTTCAGACAGCTTGGCCTTGTAATTCCCGAAAGTTGTCCGAACACTGGGCTACTTCAGACAACTTGGCCTTGTAAAGCACGAAAGCTGTCCGAACACAGAGCTACTTCAGACAGCTTTGCTTTGCTATCCACAAAAGCTGTCCGAACACAGAGATACTTCAGACAACTTTTCCTGGTAAAACACAAAAGCTGTCCGTACACCAGGCTACTTCAGACAACTTGGCCTTGTAATTCCCAAAAGTTGTCGAACACCAGGCTACTTCAGACAACTTTTCCTGGTAAAGCACGAAAGCTGTCCGAACACTAGGCTACTTCAGACAGCTTGGCCTTGTAATTCCCGAAAGTTGTCCACTGGGCTACTTCAGACAACTTGGCCTTGTAAAGCACGAAAACTGTCCGAACACAGAGCTACTTCAGACAGCTTTGCTTTGCTATCCACAAAAGCTGTCCGAACACAGAGCTACTTCAGACAACTTTTCCTTGTAGAGCACGAAAACTGTCCGAACACAGAGCTACTTCAGACAGCTTTGCTTTGCTATCCACAAAAGCTGTCCGAACACAGAGCTACTTCAGACAACTTTTCCTTGTAAAGCACGAAAATTGTCCGAACACAGAGATACTTCAGACAGCTTGGCCTTGTAAAGCATGAAAGCTGTCCGAACACCAGGCTACTCCAGACTATTTCAGATAACTTCTCCTTCAAATACTTAAAGCTGTCCAAACTCTAGGTGCTTAATCAAATATATAATTAAAATAGTGTTCTTTTAATTCATCAGATAGCAAATGCGATACTGGAACTACTTTTATATGCTTCTTATTGAATTCATCCATCGATTGAATGATACCTGTTGAACAAATCTTTCCCGTAAGGCCTACATGACCGATCGCAACTCCCCTATTATGCTTTTCTGTAATTTTAGCCAATTTACTCATCTGTTTTCTCACATAAGCGACAGATGAAATATCATCAAGAAATACATCTCTTTTAATTAAAGGGACCCCTAATTCTTCAGCTATTTCCGGAAATTTTGAATTTCCACTTGTCCCACTATCAACAATATACATTTGATGTTCTTTAGCAACTTGGACAATCACTCTGACAATTCGTTCATCTTCAACCACAAGGGATCCCATATGATTGTTTAAGCCTTTTGCAAATGGGACACTGTCTATTGCCTTCTCCACTCTTACTTTGACTTCTTCTGAAGATAGGTTTTTTATTATTGGATTAGGCCCTAACCAAGAGAGTTTTCCCTTTTTAGGCTGCATAGGTAGATGAATCATGACCTCAAAACCATTTTCATAAGCCCAACTTGCGTGCTCGGTTGATTTTTCTGTAAATGGCATAACTGCTGCTGTTATTGGAACATTTCCATTTAGAAAATCAGCAACCCCCTCAATACCACCGCCAAAATCATCAATGATAATTGCTGCTTGAAGTTCTTCCGAGTCAGCATAAACAGGATAAAATGTTCCTAGAGCGATAAAAACTGTTAAAACGAGTGTGATTAAATATCTCATCTTATCCCCCTTAAGTTTTTGTATTAATTTCCCCCCCACTTCTTTTTTTAATACACTTAATAAAATAAGTCCAAACACCAAATACCTTGATCAGCCTCTAAAAGAATTGGAGAATATATATAACTTTATGAGGCTCTTTCCGTTAGAGGGATCCAAAAATCCCGAGGGGCTATGAACTGCCCTGAAGCTAGACACCATAACTTCGTAAATATTTCTCACTCTCAAAAGATAAAAAACGACCATCTGTGACAACAGATGGTCGTTTCGATTTTTTATAATTTTACTTCTTTCTTTAAGACACCAACCATTAGTGCAGTAATTACTGAACCTATAAGGATAGCAACTAAATAAAGAAGTGGATTTCCTTCAACTAATGGGATTACGAAGGCACCACCATGTGGAGCAGGTAAGCCAATTCCAAACATCATTGTTAATGCACCTGCAACTGCGGACCCAACCACTAATGATGGAATAACACGTCCAGGGTCAGCAGCAGCGAATGGAATTGCTCCTTCAGTGATAAATGAAGCACCCATAATAATATTTGTTTTACCAGCTTCTCTTTCAGCTTTTGTAAATTTCCTTTTAAACATAAAGGTTGCAATTGCTAACCCAAGTGGTGGAACCATTCCACCAGCCATGATTGCAGCGTGCGGTGCTAAATTACCAGCATCAATCATAGCGATACCAAATGTAAATGCAGCTTTATTAATCGGTCCACCCATATCAATTGCCATCATTCCACCTAAAAGTAGACCCATTAATACAAGATTTCCTGTCCCTAAGCTTTGTAACCAGTTCGTTAATCCAACATTCATTGCACTTACTGGTTCAATAATAATGAACATCATGATTAGGCCAGTAATTAAAATACCAAACACTGGATAAAGTAAAACCGGTTTTATCCCTTCAAGCGCTTCTGGTAAGCCTTGGAACAAACGCTTTAATCCAACAACAATATAACCTGCTAAGAAACCTGCAATTAACCCACCAAGGAACCCTGCACCACCAGTTGCAGCCATAAATCCAGCAACCATACCTGGAGCGAAACCTGGACGATCTGCAATACTCATGGCGATAAACCCTGCTAATACCGGAATCATTAAGCCAAATGCATTACCGCCACCAATTGTCATTAATGCTTCAGCAATTGGATGGTATTGTGGAGACTCTGGGTCAAACGCTTCAATACCAAAAATAAATGATAAGGCAATCAAGATACCACCACCAACTACAAACGGCAACATGTTTGATACACCATTCATTAGGTGTTTATAAAAACCAGATTTTTGGCCAGGTTCTTTTTCGGTGCTTTCTTGGTTAGATCCACCACCTTGGTATGTTGGTCCTTGCTGGCTAACAGCTTTATCAATTAGCTCTTGTGGCTTACGAATAGCTGCCGCAACAGGTACTTCAATAACCACTTTACCTTTAAAACGATCCATTTCCACTTTTGTATCGGCAGCCACGATAATCGCTGTTGCTTCTTCGATTTCTTTAGCTGTTAACTTGTTCTTAACTCCACCAGATCCATTTGTTTCAACCTTGATATCAATACCAAGTTCTTTTGCTTTATTTTTCAACGCATCAGCTGCCATGTAGGTATGTGCAATCCCAGTTGGACAAGCCGTTACTGCTAGAATGCTTCCTTTTGAGGCTGCAGCTGGTTGATCTGAGTCATTTGACTCTGCTGCTTCTTTGGCATCAATTGCACTAATAACCTCATCAACTGAATTAGCTGAAAGTAATTTCTTTCTGAATTCCATATCCATCAAGAACGATGATAATCTTGAAAGTGTTTCAAGATGTGTATTGTTTGCCCCTGCACTAGCCGCAATCATAAAAAACAAGTGACTTGGTTGACCATCAAGAGCATCATAATCTATCCCTTTAGTTGAACGGCCAAATGCGATTGCAGGTGTTCTCACTGCATTCGTTTTTGCATGTGGAATTGCAATACCTTCACCAATTCCTGTAGTACTTTGTGCCTCTCGAGCAAGAATTGCCTCTTTAAATTCATTTTTATTATTTAATCTTCCTGCACGATCAAGCTGATTTACCAATTCATCAATAACGCTTTCTTTTGAATTAGCTTCTAGATTCAAAAGAATAGTATCTCTTTTTAGAAGATCTGTTATTTTCATTCTATTCACTCCTTGTCTAAACTTAAGCCTCAGTAATCTGAGTTTAAGCATTCACTTTCTTAATATTCGTTTTATCACTAAAATCTATTAGTAATTCATGATCAATGTTATTTGTAATAACTATTGCTTTATCTACATCTGCAATCTTCGCAAACGTAACTTCATGAAATTTTGACTCATCAGCCAGTACATAACGATTTTGTGAAAGGTTCAATGCAAGGGCCTTAACCATCGCTTCTTCTGGATCGGGTGTAGTAAATCCATAATCAGGATGTATCCCGTTTACCCCTAAAAAACACTTATCAAACCTGTAGGTCCGGAGGCCATCTAAAGCGCCTCTACCTATTAAAGCTCTAGTCTTGTTTTTAATAAAACCACCAACTAGATAGGTCTCGATATTACGCTCTAACAAGTTTTCTAAGAGTGTAATTCCATTTGTGACTACAGTTACGTCGCGCGCTTCGATATAATTAATCATCTTATTAGTTGTTGTGCCAGCATCTAAATATATACAATCACCATCTTGAACAAGGCTCGCTGCATATCTTGCAATTTGCTCTTTTTCTTCATGGTTTTTAGTTGATTTTTCCGAGTAACTTAGTTCGTCCTTCTTTTGAATAAGTAATGAGGCTCCCCCGTGAACACGCTTTAATTTACCTTCTTCTTCAAGCTGGCTTAAATCTCTTCTAATGGTTGATTCTGATGAAGAAGTTGCGTCTACAAAGTCTTGAATTTTTGCTATCTCATGTTGTGCTAACACTTCCAAAATAATCCTATGTCTTTCTAGGGTTAGCATGTATTTTTCCCACCAACTTTACTATCTATGACTTATGACTTTATATTAATGGAAAGCCCTTTCAAAAGTCAATCATTTTCTGTTAAAATAAATCATTTTCAGTCAAACTTTCCTCTTTTGTCTTTCAAAATCTTTCACTAATAATGAAACTAATGCTAAAACTAATCAAAAGCCACATTTTCACTTAATATTCTGAATATAATATTGATTCAACAAGCTTAAACCATGTATAATTATTCGAAATACCTCTAAATATTATGCCCATCATACTCCATTTCATTTGTTCGCCGTTTCCTTTTCAAGATTTCAACCTTTTATTGAACAAACAAAGAATTTATTATTAACTCGGTAACAATGGTGCATTTCTCTTTCATCGATTAAAAAACAGGCATCTTGTTTATTTAAAAGTAAATATATCACCACACTTCCCTTACTTTTTCTTAGTTTGTTATATAGGGAACATCATTAGTAAAGGAGGAGCCAATTTGGGAATTCATATATATTTTAAAAGCCTATCCAACTTAGAGGGCATCATCCGGTGTCCAGGAAAATTTAAATATCAGGAGCATTCTGTTGCCAGCCACTCCTTCAAGGTTACAAAAATAGCACAATTCTTAGCAACGGTAGAAGAAATGAATGGAACAAGTATTGATTGGAAGCTTGTATATGAAAAAGCTATAAACCATGACTATTCTGAGTTATTTACCGGGGATATCATGACTCCAGTTAAGTACGCACTACCTAAACTAAAAGAACTGTTCACACAAGTTGAAGAATCAATGATTAGAGATTTCTTAGACAAAGAATTTCCAGCAGAATTTCAGGAGATTTATGAACAGCGATTTCGGGAAGGAAAGGACGAAACCATTGAAGGAAAGATATTAGCTATCTCTGATAAAATAGATCTTTTGTATGAATCCTTCGGGGAAATTATAAAAGGTAATCCAGAGCCACTATTTACTCAAATATATCAAGAAGCTTTGGAGACGATTCTACTTTACAAGGATATGCATTGTGTCCAATATTTCATTAATAATATTCTGCAAGAGATTATCCAAGAAGAAACTGCTCTATGTTCAACGGTACAAAAGATTACAAGGGAAGCCTTAAGTAAGGCAGTTTAGAACTATAAACTTAGTACTTATAATTAGCTTTGTAGCAATCAAGCGCTCAGCTGCAAACTTAAGTTAACACAGCGTGAATTCTTTGGACAG
This sequence comes from Litchfieldia alkalitelluris, assembly GCF_002019645.1. Taxonomy (GTDB): domain Bacteria; phylum Bacillota; class Bacilli; order Bacillales; family Bacillaceae_L; genus Litchfieldia; species Litchfieldia alkalitelluris. Next base: position 4,443,842 of record NZ_KV917374.1, read on the forward strand.
ATTCACGTTTACATACAATTTGAATTATGATTGTTCGTAAGGAACCTAGGTAATAAAAAATATCAATAAAAAAGGACTTCTTTATCAACTAACAGTTGAGTGAAGTCCCTTTTTCGTTATTAAAATAACTTGAAAATAAAACCCCTTTCACTTGCTCACTTTTAAGCAGGGTTTTATGGAATGGTATATCCATTTACGTGTTTTCTTTCTTTAATGAGTTGGTTATTCCCTTCTCTTAAAATAAGCATTTAATTGGCCACGAATCATTTGCTCATTTACATCCGATTTACGATCCTTTTGTTTATTGGATATTTCCTTCCTAAGATCTGAAGTCTGTAAGCCGTCTTCCATCTTATTAGCAATATCCATTAACGTTTCTACATCTGAAAAGGAGTACTTCCGGTTACCTTTATTTGATCTTTTAGGGAATATTAGTTCTCTTTCTTCATAATATCTAATTTGTCGTTCACTCAATCCCGTTAACTCACATACTGTCCCAATAGATATAACCTTCTTATAAATGTAAGAATTATCACTAGAAGACAACACTACCTCTCCCCCTTGTGTATAAATACCTCTATCCATACTATACACAAAAAAGGTGGATTTGTGGTCAACCTTGTTAGATTTCCTTACATACTTTCGTAAATATTTTACAATTGTATGTTAGTTTTCCTAACAAGTTTGTAGATTTATTTTTAATTGGCCATTAAAATAAGTTTTAATAATAAAAACGAAAAGAAAAGTATTTACAAATACAAACGAACATAAGTGGAGGAGGATTGGAAGTGAAGAAAGAAAAAGCCATATCTTTAGCAAACGAGATCATTCAGTTAGATATGCTTAGAGACGAACTTTATGAAGAATTAGTAGCTTTACTTGGAAATAAAGCGTCTGAGGTTTTAAGAATCTTACAAAATTCGTAAACTTCATCACTATAATATCATAAATTATAAAAGCAACACCAATTCAACAAAGAAAATACAAATTATGGGGGGATAATTATGACGAAATTTCTCCGTTCAGCCGTTGAAAAAACAAAGAATCATTATTTAAAAAAATTAGTCGAGTCAGGAGCCTATTCCGATAATGAAGAAAGACAACTAGCAAAACTTACCTTAAGTGAACTTATTGAAGAATATAAAAAATCACAACTTAAGCCTACTCGCTAGACTCTTCTTTTTAATATCTTCACAAAAAAATTACTCACTTAATACTAACTTTTTTTTCGATTGATTTGCGGCTATTCACAAACAGGATTTTGGGGCCACAATCGCAAAGCTTAGAATGTTTTAATTGACGGATTGTTTTTTGACAAGTCGGACATTGATTATTTTTCATTAGCTTAACTCAGCTCCTTTTGCTATTCTATAAATCTAATTATACGCAGAACTAAATTAAAATCAATAGTAAATTATAATAATTATAAATAAGGTAAAAAAGAAGAGGATTTTATCTTGCTAAAACCCTCTTCTTTCACTTTAATTATTGTTACTTTGTAATCTCACTATAACACTAATTAGCTCTCCTCCACGGTAAACCTTAAATACTACTTCATCCCCAACTTCAAGATGGTTATATAAATACTCCCTTAACTCGCTCGCATTTGCGACTGCAGTTTCATTTAACTCAACTATCACATCCTGCACCTTTAAACCTGCAATACCAGCTGCAGAATCTGGATCAACATTAGTGATCATAATCCCCTCATTCACATCTTCCGGAAGAGATTGTAAATATTGCTGAGGGACTCCTTCAAGATTTGCTAGGCCAACCCCAATATAGGGTCTTTCCACATATCCTTTTTCAATAATTTCATTAATAATAGGCAAAAGATCATTACTTGGAATCGCAAACCCTAGTCCTTCTACACCACTTTCGGAAATCTTCAAACTATTAATACCGATCACTTGTCCACTCGTATTAATAGGAGCTCCACCACTATTCCCAGGATTTATGGCTGCGTCTGTTTGAATAACATCCAAAGCCCATTCTCCAGCAGATGTTGACACTGTTATCGAACGCTCTATCGCACTTACAATTCCCTGTGTAACTGTCCTTGAAAGATCTAAGCCTAATGGATTGCCAATAGCGAGAACCTGATCACCTGGTCTTAAGGTCGATGAATCCCCAAATTCGATAGATGAATCCACATGCCCAGCTGGAATCTTAATGACTGCTAAATCTGTTAAAGCATCACCGCCAATTAACTCAGCACTCACTATTTCACCATTATACAAGGAAACTTCTATCTCATTTGCTCCTTCAATGACATGTTATTTGTAACAATATATGCAACATTATTTTCAGTTTTAAAAATGACACCTGAGCCTGTACCCGATTCTACTTTATCGGTACTACTTGTGAAACGGTTTCTCTGTTGTTGGAGATTGACAATTCCTACAATCGCAGGTGATGCTTTCTCTACGATATCAGCAATTGAGCCAGTAGGATTCGCTATAGTTGGTGTAGCTGTAACATTTGAATCGGTTACTTCTGCTTCTCTAACTTGTGAAACCGTACCATCGCGTTGATTTTCATTTTGAACAGAAGAATAATATTCGTGATAAAAATCAGCAAATGGTAGTAAAGCAAGTGTTAACATAGACCCTATAATTCCAGCACTAACTGTTCTTATATACCCTCTACAATTATCTAACTTTACTTTTTGTTTTTCTTGTCGTCTACTATCCGAAGATGATGCTGATATAATAACAGAATCCTCCAGTTCTTGAGATTGAATGGTTTCTTCATCAATACTAGTTTGAGTTATGAACTCATTTTGTCCGACTAGATTATTCTCATTATGATCAAATTCTTCATATTTCTTATCATCCATTTTTTAACCTCCATACTTTTCTGCTCTATGGGTACATCATATCCAGCAAATATGAAGAATTTATTAACAAACATGTAAGAGTGTAAGAAAAATTTTAAAATAGAGGTCTTCACATTCATTCCATTTTTTCACTGTTTCTTCCAGATTAAGCAATATTTTCGTCATAATTTATTCATACTCTTTGGATAAGCTTTAGGTATTGATTAATTCAATACCCCATAAAAAGCAAAGGAGAACAGAAATGAATTATGTAAAGAGAGCATTATTAAGTGTTACAGCCCGTAAAGGAAAGAGTTTACTACAAATAATTATTTTCACCGTTATTTGTGTCTTAGTTTTATCAGGTATTACTATACAGTCAGCAGCAACTAAATCTAGTGAGCTGGCAAGACAAAAGCTCGGCGCTGAGGTCACTTTACAAGTTGATATGGAAAAATTACGAGCACAGCAACAATCTGAAGGCACAAGAACAAGATTTCAATCTATACCAATTTCAACAGATTTAGCAAATGAACTACTATCTTATTCTGAGGTAAAAGCATATAACTACTATTCATCTACATATGCTTTAGCGGATAATTTCGAACCAATTGAGAATGAAACAACCGAAGAAGAATCAACAACCGAAAACGAGTCCACACAAGAAGGGTCAGGTGGCGGCGGTAGAATGGCGAATATGAATGCAGATGTGACCATCCAAGGTTTAGCATTCTCAGATTCTTATACCGATTTTACGGATGGCATTTCTACTTTAATTCAAGGTAGACATATTACAGAAGAAGATCTTGACGCAAATGTCACAATGATTGAAAATTCCTTAGCAACTGAAAATAACTTAGAAGTTGGGGATACGATTACAATAGCATCAAGTGATGAAACACAGTTATTAGATTTAGAGATTGTTGGGATCTATGAAACAACCTCAACTAACACCGACAGTGGCATGGGGATGGATTTGGCATTTATGAATCCTTATAACAAACTCTTTGTTCCTTATACAGTTGCTTCCAATTTAAAAGGGGAAGATTACAAAGAATTGATTGATAGCGCTATTTATTACATGAGTGATCCAGCAACTATTGATCAATTCATTACTAAAGCTGAAACTGAAAGCTCAATTGATTTTGAAACATTTAAATTGGATGCAAATGACACATTATATCAACAAATGGTTGGACCTATCCAAAATGTCGCATCCTTCTCAAAAAATATTGTTTATTTAGTAACCATAGCCGGGGCAGTTATTTTAGGATTAATTGTCATGCTATCCATTCGCGAAAGAAAATATGAAATGGGAGTACTTCTTGCCATTGGAGAAAAGCGTTGGAAGTTGATTGGACAGTTCTTAACTGAAATTATTGTTATAGCTATTTTAGCTTTAGGAATTTCAGCCGTTAGCGGAAACTTAGTTGCTTCAAAAGTAAGTGATCAATTATTAACTCAAGAAATAGCAGAAACAGAAGAATCCACACAACCGGCATCTTTTGGTGGTCGAGGATTTGGTTTTGGTAGGGACATGCAAACTACACAACAAGTAGAAACAATTGATGAACTAGAGATCAGTATTACACCGAAGGATTTAGGATTTTTGTCAGGAATAGGATTGTTAATTGCCGTGTTGTCTGCTCTTATTCCGTCTCTATCAGTGCTTCGATTACAACCAAAAACAATTTTAACTAAACAAGATTAGGAGTGAAAAATATGAGTGCTTTATTAGAATTTAATTCTATCAATTATTGGTATAAGCATGAAAATAAGAAACATGATATCTTAAAAAATATAAATGTAGGTTTTGAAAAAGGAACATTTTATACAATTGTTGGTCCATCAGGTTCTGGTAAGACAACTTTTTTAGCTTTAGCAAGTGCTCTAGATGTTCCTAAAGATGGAACCATCTTTTATGATGGAAAGGATATAAGAAAAATAGGTTTATCTAAATTTAGGAACAAATATGTATCCATTGTTTTTCAATCTTATAATCTACTTCCATATATGTCAGGCTTACAAAACGTTGTAACAGCTATGGAAATCACAGGGTCACCACAAAAAAATAAAAAGCAATACGCTTTAGACGTTTTACAAAAGGTCGGGATTGACGAAAAGCAAGCCAAACAAAAAGTGCTCACCTTAAGTGGTGGACAACAACAGCGTGTCTCAATAGCACGTGCTTTGAGCTGCGAATCGGATTTGATTGTCGCGGATGAACCTACTGGAAACCTAGATGAGGATACAGCAAAAGAGATTATACGTCTGTTTCAAGATTTAGCACATAAAGAAAACAAATGCATTATTGTGGTAACACATGATCTAAGTATTTCCTCTATTTCAGATATAAATGTAAAGCTTTCTAAAGGAGAAATAAAGATTGTAAAAAATAAAAATACTAAATTGGTATCAATCTAAAAGCCCAATTATTTTCAGTCAAAGTCCAAATTAAGTGAAAAATCCTAGTAAATATATTCACTAGGATTTTTCATCATAAAGTTTCACTTTTCTCTGGAAATCGAATCGTAAATTTCGTTCCCTTGTCCTTTTCACTGCTGACACTAATTTCTCCTTGATGGAGTTCCACTAGTTTTTTTACTATAGAAAGACCAAGACCAGACTCACCATAGGGATTGGTTGTTCTAGATATGTCTGCTTTGTAAAATCGATGCCATATTCGTTCAATTTCTGTTGGATCGATCCCCATACCTGTATCTTCAATTTCTATTACCACTTCTTTATATCCGAATTTTCCTCTTAAGTAAATCACACCATTTGACGTAAACTGAATACTATTCTTCGTAATATTAATCAAAATTTGCATGAGACGATCATAATCTGCGTAAATTTCTAGTTCATCAGGAACTTCAATGACTAATTTATTATTTTTATCTTCAGCTTGCTGAACAAGTTGTTCTTGGATAATCTCAAACACTTCATTTAATTGAATCAATTCTTTTGTTAACAAAACCTGATTCGATCGTATTTTTTCATAGTCAAGATTCTCATTTACCAGACGAATAAGTCTTTTCGTTTCTTGATTAACGAGATAAATCGCTCTTTGCTTCTCATTTTCTGGGATCATGTTATCTCTAATTCCTTCAACCATTCCACTAATTGTTGTCAAAGGGGTCCTGAGTTCATGAGAAACATCCGCAAAAAATTGTCTTCTACGATTTTCAAGACTCTCTATTTCTAGTTGCGATTTTCTTAGTATGCCAGCCATATTATTAAAATCATTTGCGAGCTCCCCTATTTCATCAAAACTTGACGAAGGAACATTCACATCGTAGTTACCTGTAGAGATTTTTGAAGTCGCTTCGCGAATCCGTTGAATTCTTTTCACATGAATTCTAGACAAAATCCAGCTTAGTAGTAACGCAATGATTAAAGCAACGATCATTGTATAAAATAAATATTGATTTATTTGACTAATCATTTCTCTTGAACCACTTACAGGTGAAATTAACAGAACACCACCCAGAAATTGACCATTATTGATATAGGGTACGGCGACAAAAGAAACATCCTGCTCAAATCTCTTTTTAAAATCACGTTTTACTACAACAGCTTCACCATTCCTTAGCTTGAATAGTTCATCTTCCGTCCACCTGATCATCGTAATCCGGCCTTGCTGAGGGTATAAAGCATTAATTTCTTCATTGAAAACTAAATATTGAATGTTCCTTGACCTTAAAACAAGACTATACTGATTAGCTGTTTGATTTTGGCGGTCCGGCATTTTTTGTAGGTCTTCTAAAATACTCACACCATAATCGGTCAGTTCATCCGCTTTATTCTGATAAACCAATGTTTCCACATAATGAGCAAATAAAATACTTAATATGGAGAAAGCAACGATTAAAATGCTAATATGACTAGCAAGTAGTTGATACAAATATCTAATTCGCATTTACTTCCACCGATTCATCAAACTTGTAACCAACTCCCCAAACAGTATGAAAAAATGGTTGGTTATCAGTTCCTACCTTTTTTCTCAACCTCTTTATATGAACATCAACCGTTCGTTCATCTCCATAAAATTGATAACCCCAAACTCTTTCTAATAACTGTTCTCTAGAAAACACTTGTCGAGGGTGCTGGGCAAAATAGTAGAGTAAATCAAATTCCTTTGGGGTTAAGTTGGTAATAGGCGTATTATTTAGAAATACTTCTCTAGTTTCTCTACTGATTTTAAAACATTGTGTCTCTAAATAAGTCGTATCATGTTCTTCATTCACTTTGTTATACCTTCTTGTCACTGCTCTAATACGAGCCATCAATGCTAGTGGGCTAAATGGTTTTGTCACATAATCATCAGCACCCATTTCAAGTCCTAACACTTGATCTGACTCACTATCTTTTGCCGTTAGCATAATAATCGGGACAGTGCTTTTATCTGCTCTAATCTTCCTGCAAATTGTGACCCCATCCATACCAGGTAGCATCCAATCAACAATCACAACATCAAAAGACTCACTGGTAAATTTGTTATACCCTTCTATACCATCATGAACAAAATGTCCTTGAATATCTTCTTTCAGAAAAAACATCTCTAACATTGAACAAACACTTTCGTTATCCTCTATGACTAAAATTTTCATAACAATCCTCCTACTCACTACCACATCATTCTTCAAACTTAAAACGAAATGAACTGGAAGGCAACTGTTTTCTACTATCTTCCCCAAATGTTACAGATTGGTTAACTATTTGGTCATAATTTGTTCATAGTTAAAAAGAAAACCCCAACAAATGGGGCTCTAAGCTAAGGTGCTTTTCTATAAATTTATTGTAAATCAATCATCTATATAAAAATGCCGATTACCATTGAAAAAAGGTAATTATCTTAAGAACAATAAAGTTTCGAAAATAACCTAAGTTAATGACTTAAATGCAGCATTCGCAAGGTTTAAAATTGTCATATCATCCATTGGAGGATTATGTAGGCCAGCTCTTACATCTCGATAATAACGCTGTAACGGATTTGATCGTTGAAGACTTTTAGCCCCTACTATACGCATTGCTTTATCGACAACCGAAATAGCTGTATTTGTTGCCATATACTTGACTACCCCTAGTTCAGAGGTGAAATGATTCTTTGTTGTAGCCTCATCCCATTCTTTCGCAACTGAATACATGAAGTGACGGGCTTGCATTAATTCTGCATCCATTTCTCCAACTAAGCGTTGTACATTTGGTAAATCCTTTATCGTACCTTTAATACTGTTAGGTGAATACTCATTTGCAAACTTAACCGCATAGTCCCTAGCAGCAAGGGCAATACCAAGATAGCACGCTGGTATGTGCAAAAGCCACCCATTTGGTGTTGTATTTCTTTTTGTCATCATATCAACTAGATTTTCGTTCGACACTTTTACATTCTCTAGAATTAAATCATGACTTCCAGTACCTCTCATTGAGATGGTGTCCCAGGTTTCATTGATGGATAATCCGGGGGAATCTTTATGAATCGCAAACTCTGCTATTTGATGTGAATCTTCAATTGAAGAAATCACAAGAAAATAATCTAGCGCTGGCGACATTGTTGTAAAAGTCTTTCTACCATTTACAATCCAACAGTCTCCTTCTTTTTTGGCCATTGTTTGGGGTTTTCCACCTCTAGTAGGACTTCCTGTTTGGGGCTCTGTTGCAGCGCGGTTAATTAGTGCACCGTTCAAGACCTCGGATGCCATTTGTTCGATTCTCTCTTCCTTCCAGTCACGCTTTTCATTTATATCCATCATTACTCCAAGATGCCATCCCATTGATAAGGCTGTTGAACCATCTCCTTGTGCCAAACGTTCTTGAAATAATAAAAACTCATACAACGAAATGTCTTCCCCACCAAATCTTTTCGGGACAGTTAGCTTCGTATAGCCAATCTCTTTTAAATCCTCTATATTTTCAAAAGAAAAACAGCCCTTTTCATCATTTATTGCTGCACGTTCATTAAATCGGTCAGCTAAGCTAGAAATTTTTGAATAAAGCTCACGTTGTTTATCAGTTTTAATAAACGAAATCGTCATTTTCCCCTCTCCTTTTTCACTATTCGATTCTACTAATTTATGTTCATTTTCTCACAAATATCCTTTTAAAGCCAAGGTTACGCTTGGTGTAATAAGCTGTATTCTGACTACTTTTAGCGTCTGGCTTCTAAAACTGCATACTTGGAGTGTGTTCAGACAGCTTTTGCCTCCTAGGACCTGAACCTGTCCAATCTTGACTCGTGTTCAGACAGCTTTTGCTTCTTCGCTCATGAACCTGTCCGAACTTGACTCGGGTTCAGACAGCTTTTGCCTCCTAGGACCTGAACCTGTCCAAACTTGACTCGGGTTCAGACAGCTTTTGCCTCCTGGCCCCCGAAGCTGTCCGAACTTAGCTCAGGTTCAGACAGCTTTTGCTTTCTGGCCACCGAAGCTGTCCGAACTTAGCTCGGGTTCAGACAGCTTTTGCCTCCTGGCCCCCGAAGCTGTCCGAACTTAGCTCGGGTTCAGACAGCTTTTGCCTCCTAGCCACCGATCCTGTCCGAACTTGACTCGGGTTCAGACAGCTTTTGCCTCCTGGCCACCGAAGCTGTCCGAACTTAGCTCGAGTTCAGACAGCTTTTGCCTCCTAGGACCTGAACCTGTCCAAACTTGACTCGGGTTCAGACAGCTTTTGCTTTCTGGCCACCGATCCTGTCCGAACTTGACTCGGGTTCAGACAGCTTTTGCCCGCTAGCCACTGAACCTGTCCGAACTTGACTCGGGTTCAGACAGCTTTTGCCTCCTAGCCACCGTACCTGTCCGAACTTGACTCGGGTTCAGACAGCTTTTGCCTCCTAGCCAGCCGCTAAACCTGTCCAAACTTAGAGTGGACTTGCATTCGAATAAATATTTGCACCATGGTCGATGAAAATACTCACTAAGTGTGGAATGTGCGGATAGCAACTAAACTCCTGCAGGAATACCGTTCACCTGTCTTATGCTTGTCGCCGATAAGCGGAGCCTTCCATTTTTGTTTTTTCAGGTAGACACCCATGCGAATGAGAATTTGCACCATGGCGTATGAACATAGTACATTCACTAAGTGTGGAATGAGCGGAGAGCCACTTGACTCCTGCGGGATCCAGTGGTCTCGTGAGACCCCACAGGAGCTCAGAAGCGACGAGGAGGCTTACGGGCCACCCCGCGGAAAGCGAGTGGATCGCAGCTCATGGAACTCCACTATCGGAGGTTATTTTCAGGGTAGTCATGAATAGGAAACACAAATGACCTAGTACTAAAAAGTACTAGGCCCGACAATAGTTTTAACCTTTAAAGTTTTGATCATGATTCTGCTGATGATATTTTTCATTGTTCAAAAATGGCCACCAGTTTGCTTTACCGAATGTTTTGACCATCAAAGGTACAAACAACGGAAGCATGACTAAACCATATAAGAACAACCCAGTTAATAAAATCGTTGCAATTTGTAATAATGATAATACACCAGAAGGCATCATTGCAGCAAAAGTTCCTCCAAGTATGACCGCTGCGGAAATAATAACTGTTCCCATTTTCCTCATTGATACGAGAATCGCTTCTTCTACTGATATATGTCTATATTCATTAAATCGATCCATCAAGAAGATACTGTAATCTATTCCTAACGCTACTAATATAACAAACGCAAAGAATGGTACCGCCCAGCTAATCCCCGAATAACCTAATAACCCGACAAAAATCCATTCAGTAACTGCCATCGATGTATAATAAGTTAAAATCAATGAACCTATTAAATAGATAGGCATGATAAAAGAACGAAGTAAAATAAGAAAAATAACACTAATTCCAGCTAGCATTAAAAATACAGTACGTGTATAATCCTGTTCAGAAATCTCATCTAAATCTGAATATACACTAGTTACTCCTCCAACTGCTACTCTAGCATTTTCTAGCTTTAAACCTTTAACCGCTCTATCTACTGCTGATTTAATTTCATCCATTTGATCCATAGCCTCACTTGAGTATGGATTTGCAGTAAAGATAACCTCCATTGTCATCACTTTTCGATCTTTGGACATATACGCATCCAGTGATTGCTTAAATTCTCCACTTTCTAAGACATCCTCTGGAATATAAAACCCGCTCGTTTCTTGGTTTGTAGATAATCCATCAAGGTAATCCTGTGCTGAAAAAAGTCCTTTAGAAACTTCATTCAGTCCATCAGCACTTTGAGTTAGACCATCTGTCAATTGATCCATCTGGCCATTTAAATCCTTAAAGCCGTCTAGAAGTTGTTTTTGACCACTATTAATGCTACCTAGTCCTCCAGTGAAAGAAGTCATATGGTTTATAATCTGATTTTGACCATTTGCTGCATCTTCAAGTCCTGCTTGTTGCTGTGCAACTCCAATGATTAATTGATTCATTCCAGTTGCTAATGCAGTTTGACCAGCAATTATTGTCTCAAACGACTTATTAGCTTCGCTGATCACACCAGATAAACCGGCAAGTCCTGCGTTTAATTGTTCAAGTCCAGTCACTACATTCGTTGTTTCATCTGCTGTAGCAAGTACGGTTCCCTTTAGCTTATGATATGACTCATCTAGAAGTAGCTGTTCGTGATTGGTTTCTAGATCAGCAAAATAGTCATTTGTTGATGATAGATACTGCGAAATTGTTGCAAGCTCTTCTTTTACGTTCTCATACTCACTAGAAAGAGTCTGTAATGAAGCACCAACTTCTTTATAGCCTTCTAACAGCTCCTGTGTTCCAGCTGTTAGCTTTTCAGTATTTCTTTTAATTTCTTCAAGTCCTTTTTTAATTTCTCCAGAACCAGCAGATCCTTGACGAAATCCTTGTTCAATTTGAGTTAATCCTGTTTGAATCTCAACAACAACAAGCTGATCCTTTAATTCTTCTTCGTTAAAATGGGTAAGTATTTCGGTAATTCCCAAATTTTCTTTTTCTGCATCAAGGATGTTAATTGCAGCTTGTGCTTCCTCTAGGTCTGTTTTTGTAAGCCCTTCTTCATTATGAAAAACAAGAGCAACTTGTGACCCTTCTTCTACATTTTCTTCTTTTGGACTTTAGCTAAAATCTCATCTGCCATCGTTGAAGAATAGCCACTTGGTACTGAAATTTGCCCTTTTTCCCGAACAAGATCAGCCATGTTTGGTGCCAGAATAAATAGTATCGCCACAACTCCAATCCAAGCTACTAGTACACCCCATCTTGCTTTTATAATTGTTTTCACTGTTCATCCTCCAAATGCTCTATATTAATCTCCTCTAAAATAGTCGCTAATTTTTCATATGTGTTAATAAATTGCTCAATTTCATCTTGGTTAAATTGAGTAATGAAATGTCCTACCAGATGGTTAATTTTCTGCTCGGACTTCTGAAATAACTCTTCACCAAGATTGGTTAAGGTTAAATACACCACTCTACGATCACTTTCATCTCGTGTCCTTATTATTAACTCTTTATCGGTTAAGCGGTTGATGATCGCAGTTATAGCACTCTTTTTCACGTCAAACACGTCGGCTAATTCCGAAGAAGTGCAGTTATTAGTCTTTTTAATGTACCTAAGAGTCGCATGTTGGTCGTTCGTTAAATCCTCACTAATTTGATTACGAATAAGAGATTCTCCCCTTTTCATAACATAATGAGAGACCTTTATGTAACGGTCAACGAGTTCTTGAATCTTCTCACTATCCACTTATCTTTCATCTCCCTAATCATATAGTTAAACAGTTTAATAGTTAATGTGTTTAACTATATGATAAATATCCTCTTTTTTCAAGCATAATGACTGGCTTTTTCTAACTTTTTTTGGGCGCAAAAAAACAAGCTGCTGAACTGATCAACACCTTGTTTTAACTTGATATGGAATTTTACCTTTATTATCTGTCAGGTGAAATTACGACATGCATTCGTTCCTTGCTCCACCTACTTTGAATGTTTAGCGTCCCTTAAACCAAAAGCCCAGTTTTTCTTAGCTCTTCGCCTAAAAATTTTGCTAATTCCAACATTCCAAATTTCCCAGCTTTTGCTTCAGCATCTGAATTGTAATTTGTATTTGTATTAATGTCATAAGTAAATATATCTCCATCCGCATTACGGATAAATTCAATTCCTGCAACTTTAATATTATTTGCAGCCAGAACACCTTCATATTTAGTAATAATCTCTTCATTAAAACCTTCAATGATTTGGAACTTAGGTTTTTCTTCAACCTCTTCACCAACTGGGCAGAATAAATCACCGATGTGACATGCATCTGCAGGGCAAAGCTCAAAGCCTTCTGATGTATCTACTCTAACTGCATATTGGAATTTACCACCAACAAATTCACAACGTGTGATGTAGGATTCTGGGGAATAGATATATTCTTGAATTAATGTAATTCCATCTACTGGTTCCTCAAAATCTGGTCCATTTACATATGCTTTTAGGGCATCTACTGTTTGAAAAAGCTGAACTCCAAGTCCTTTCCCAGCTCGGTTATGTTTCGTAATAAAAGGCTGACCTTCAAATCCCTTTGCTGCTGCTATAACTTGTTCTTTGCCGACTGCAGCAATTGTCTTTGGTGTTTTCACTCCACCTTTATTTAACTCTAAGTACTGAAGAACCTTACTCACTTCAAGTTGAAGTGCTTTACTTCCGTTGATTACAGTTCTCCCATGATATTCCAGCCATGAAAGTACTTGCGCTGTGAACTCTGCCGCAAAACGATGATCACGTGTGTGAGATGAAGCACTCATTCGACTATAGAATATTCCCTCTGGTGGTTCTGTTGATAAATCTAATGTGCCTTGATCTAAGTGCCATTCTTCGTAAGGTAACCCTAGTTCTTCTAATCGGTTTGTTAAATGAACTGTCCATTCACTATTTTCATGTATCACATATATTTTACTCATTACATTCACTCCTATCTATTTCTCTAGAATTCTACTATTTCTTTTTTCTTCCACAAGAGGCATTACTCGTTTTGAGAAAAATTCCATCTCCTCAAGCTGTGGAGAAAATTGAAGTAACAATAAATCAAGACCAGTATCTTCGTATTGTAAGATCTTTTCAGCAATTTGCTCTGGAGTCCCCACTAAGTTAGGACGAAGCCCACGATTTGACACTGAATAATCTTGAAGCTGAATTTGTTGCTCTAACTGAGATTTACTAGTAAAGTCTTTAAAACCAGCATAACCACTATTTTCTTTCACATCTGTTATCCTTGCCAACTCTGCTAAAGCTTCTTCCTCTGTATCCCTACAAATGACATAGGCTGCCATTCCAAAAGAAGATAATGGTGGATTATTCGTTTTTGAACGACGTGTCTTCATGTCAGTAATTTTTTGCTCAATTTCTTCAACTGTTCCACCATGCATTACATAAGCATCACATAATTCTGTAATGGTCTGCTTTCCTTTAGGACTTTCGCCTCCAGCATATAAAATTGGATTAGGTCGTTGTACAGGCTTTGGCGATAGCTTTGCATTTTGGATATTATAAAAACGGCCTTCATAATTAAACGTCTCTTGGCTCCATAATCCTTTTAATACATGAATAAACTCTTCGGTACGTTCATATCTTTCATCATGCTCAGTGAAGATTCCACCATATTGTCTTGCTTCTTCTTCCCACCAAGCTGAAACAACATTTAAAGTAAATCTTCCATTACTAATTTGATCAATATTAGCTGCCATTTTAGCAGTAACAGCCGGGTTATGAAAACCTGGTCTCACTGCTGTCATAATTTCAATTTTCTCTGTCACTGCAGCAAGGGCAGCAGCTGTTGACCATGCTTCAAGAGAATCCTGTTCAGGACCTTTAATATCATTTAGATACAACTCTGCGATTAATGTTGTTGAAAACCCCCATTTTTCTCCTGATTGTATGACTTGTTTAGCATATTCATATGTAGGAGGCATTTGTTCATTTTCTACATTTCTAAGCCACCCACCAAAAATTGGTAACCAAAACCCATATTTCATATTCTCCACTCCCTTTGACTTTCATTCTAGGAATTCTATAATCCTCAAACCAACAAAAAACTCCCTTCCTAAGAAGAGAGTTCGTTTTACGTTTTATCTCTTCTTATCTATCAAACAAATTGGTCTTGTTTGTTGGAATTGGCACAGTATTCTATAAGAACCCGCTGCCGAGGTTTCAAAGGGCCTAATCCCTCCACCTCTCTTGATAAGAAATGCACTATATAATTTATCCTATTAAAGTGATAGTAAGTCACAGCGTCAAAATTGTCAACAGTTATGTATTGTGTAGCCAGCCTTTCGAATATATTCCTTTTCGAAACGACTGGATAGGTAAATAATCGGGTTTTACCCTTTAATTCCTTGAAGCCATTCTGAATAACAACCACGACATAATGTCTCTTCCTGTTCTTCATTTTTAGTATGAAATGTAACATGATGTAGTTCTCCTTCATTAACATCATAGTCACAATAAAAACATGTTGATGACATGAACTATCCCTCCTTTGAGAAATAGTTTCCCTAATGAATCATAGAAAATCTCAATGTAATTATATCCTTTTAAGAAACAGCTACTAACACTACATATTTTAAAAAATTATGTAAAAACTAAAATCATGTAAAAACAACCAAAAGAGGGAACTAAAATGATTGATTACTCTTCTGTTAGACGACCTAAAGCCTATATATCCCAATTTTCAACAACACAGCTACATTTAAGAAATCCCTTTGTGGTTGCATTTTTTTCTTTTTCATATCCTGGTTTTGGTAATTTAATGTTGCATCGTTATGCGAAAGCATTTGTTCTTATAGGATGGGAAATTTTTATTAATCAAATGGCCAATCTTAATCTTGCAATAATGTATTCTTTATTAGGTGATTTTAGTCAAGCTAAAGACGTCGTAAATGAGCGTTGGTTAATTTTATATGTAGGAATTTATATGTTTTCCATATGGGATACCTATCGATCCACAGTTGACTTGAACAAACTATACATACTAGCAGACAACGAAGATGCACCGATTACACCAATGATTATTACACCTTGGGATATTAATTTTTTAGACAAACGAAGTCCAGGTGTAGCTGCTGCGTGGTCAATCTTAATTCCTGGATTAGGGCATTTATATGTACATAAAGTAATCACTGGTTTTTTCATCTTTGGTTATTCCATTGCTATTATGTATTTTTCACATATACCACTTGCAATCAAATATACGATGGTTGGTGAATTCGCAAAAGCTACAAGTACACTTGACATGCAATGGACATTATACCTTCCCTCTATCTATATATTTATCATCTATGATGCGTATATATCCGCTGTCGAGTACAATAAATTATTTGAAAAAGAGATGACTAAGTATCTTAGAACGAAATTTCAGTCATCCAAATTTAAATTTCCTATATAATGAGGGATTTTTGTGTTAATCATTGCTTCTTTTGAAAAAAGTATTATGGTAGAAATGGCGATTTCAGCCCTCCAGAAACATGAAATTAATAAAGAACACATATTTGCTGCCACCTTAGATCAAAGAGATACACCACGACCTCTATTCGACTCTATTCATCAAGCAGATGGATTTAGTATGTTCGATTTAGCAGCCATCCTCGGAACTTGCTTTATGCTTCTTGGGGCCATCTATGGATATGTATTAACTTGGGGGCCAATCATTTGGGGAATTATCGGTGCCGTGTCTGGTATCCTTTTAGGTTTTCTGATTAAATACAGTCTTATAAAATCGAGAAAAACTAAATCACATCGTATCACATCAGAAGTCATTATAATGATTAGAACTGAAAAGGAAAATAAAGATAAAATTGAAAATCTTTTATGGGAGCATAATGCACTTGGTTTATCTATCTTAAAAGATCACTAAAATAAGTCTCTTGTTCTGAAAGATCGTTACTAATTGACTAAGTAAAAATTAGATAACAATATATTGCTTCGTTTAAAAAGAAACAGCCAAAATCAAATTAAAAAATGCTCGTTTTATTAGGTACTTGTCTTATACAAATTGTTTGATTGATACGTAATTTATAGTAAGGAGCTATTAAACTCCATTGAATTACAAGGAGGAAAGGAGGAGAATAAATGTTTCCACCAAATCGTTTTGGACCCCCAAGACCGCCTTTTACACCACCAAATCAGGGACCTAATCAACAGCAAAAGCCATTTGTTGATTATTTTAAAACACCTGACGGACATTGGGACTTTGATAAAATTAATGGTTCAATCGGTCAAATGAATAAACTAGTTGGGCAGGTAAGTCCTATAATTAAACAATTCAATGGGTTTATGAAAAAATTTTAACTTTAAGAACTGCTCTTCTTTAGCCAATAGGCAATTGAGATGCTCGCTTTAATTTATATCACAACTAGTAATCCACTAAAATTACCAGTCTTGTTATTCAGCATTTCAATCTGCCTAACTTTTTATAGCCTTGCTTAAAGATTGTTGCTCATAGAATGTTTAAAAGTAAAAGTAGTGTGCAAAAAAAATGATAATAAAACTTATTTTGGACAAGCAACATAGGAAAAAGGGTTGCTCCTATTGCAACCCT
Organism: Litchfieldia alkalitelluris; assembly: GCF_002019645.1. Lineage (GTDB taxonomy): Bacteria > Bacillota > Bacilli > Bacillales > Bacillaceae_L > Litchfieldia > Litchfieldia alkalitelluris. Next base: position 4,461,185 of record NZ_KV917374.1, read on the forward strand.
TCCCATTTCTCATTTTTCAATTAGCACCAAGCTGCTCCTACAATAATTAGGAGAATGAATAGTACTACGATTAAAGCAAATCCTCTTCCAGCTCCCCAGCCATAACCAGTAGTTGGAGCAACTGGTGCACCGTAGCCATATCCATAACCTGCACCATATCCGTATCCAAAGCCCATGAATTTCCCTCCTAGCTTATAAAAGTTCTATTCGTGGTTTTAATTTTTAGTATCCGTAACCAACGTATGAAGCACCAATAATAATTAGGAGAATAAACAATACTACAACTAAAGCAAATCCTCCGCCATAACCTGCAGCTGCACCCATTTCTTAACACCTCCATATGTGTTTACTTCAATGTATGTTGAATGTACCGATTTCGATATGGGCAAATCCCCATCTTCTTAATTTTGGGCGAATACCTATCTGAAAAAAGGTAATTTGTATAGGCATAAAGTCAAAGGGAATAATATAACCATTCAAATCTGGAGGCGAATTTATGATAAATATTCTAGAGAGCTTACTTAACACTTTAAAACTGGAAGTTGATAATGAACCCAAGTCCCCATTACATGTTGGTGAGGTTACGAGTTGTTGGATGTATGTGGCTTTGATGGATGAAGCAAGTATTTTTATGCAGGCTGGGTTGAATATGACTAATGACGATGTATTAAGAAAAGTGTTGATCGAAAGTTTGAAGCAATGTGATAAACAATCACAAAAGCTACGTAATTTTATGAAAAATGAAGGTGTTCATTTACCTTCTGTATCTGAACCAAGACCAGACTCAGATCCAAACGATGTTCCATTAGGGGCAAAACTAACTGATAATGAAATTGCTAACGGCGTATCAATTAAAACTGCAACAGCGATTATTCATTGCGCAACAAGCGCTTCTCAATCCATACGAAACGATGTTGGAACAATGTGGATTGAATTTATGAGTGATAAACTTGTTTTTGGTGTATCTTTGAAAACACTGATGCGAGAAAGAGGATGGATCAAGGTACCTCCTTACTATTATCCACCCGGTATGCCCACTAACGGGTAAGCAATGAAAAGTTTCGAATAAAAGGTTTTTCCCCTCTGTTTCTAGAACTTTCTACATATATATAAATATCTTAGTTTTAACAGGGGGGGATCACTTTTGAAGAAAATAATACCTTTAGGGTATCTTGGTGGAATCATATTAATCATAACTAGCATCATTTATTTTTTTGCAGCAAATTGGGAAGTTTTTTCAAGATTTGAACAATTAGGTTTAGCTGTAAGCTCCATGCTTTTAATTTATTTTTGCGCATTCTTGACATCAAAGCTGCTAGCACACCAAACGTTCTTGTATAGATGGTTTTTAGTTGGCGGCGCAATTACATTCGGAGTTAGTGTTGCATTAGTAGGTCAAATCTACAATTCACATGCAGATAGCTATATGTTATTTGTGATTTGGTTCCTCCCGACACTTGCATTCGCCATCATAACCAAGTATGTTCCGTTTTGGATACTAAGTTATATATTATTTCATCTTAGTTATTGGTTTTATCTTAATCCATCTTCCTACGTTATTGTTCGGTCTGATAAAGAGCAATGGTCAATCTTCTTCATATTAGCTTTTATCAACTTTAGTATATTTATGTTCATAATTAACAGAAGAATTCAATCAAAAATGATTCGTTATCTTAGTTTTATTGCTACACACCTTCTTTTGATAGGCATCAGTTTTTTTGAATTGTATAGTCCCTTGAGTGGTTGGACAAATTTAATCTATATCGTTTTCATTTTACTAACCTATTATTTTACTAAGTCTTATCATGATCGCGGGATAACAATTATTTTGTTTATTATGGGTAGTATCTATATCTTTGCAAAGTTAATTGAACTCCCTTTCTTATTAGATCTTGATTTCTTAGCCATTCAATTCATTGGAGTAATCATTTCAATTTCTTTAATAATTGGTGGAGTTTTCTTAGCTCGTAAAATCACATCAAATACTGCAACACCCTCCCTTAATATCGCTTTAAGAAGGATTTTGATCGTGATAGTCACTCTTTTCGGTTCAGCCATGTTTGTCGCTAGCTTTGGTGGACTTTTATTTATTTTTACATCAAGTGAATACTCATTAGTTTTTGTAAGTTTTCTGTTCATCACGATGGGGGTATTATTTAAAAAACTGGATTCCACAGCACGACATACAATCCTTTTCATTGGGTTTTTTTCAGGCTTAGCAGAAGCTTTTCTACTTTCAACAGCAATTACAATTTTATTTATAATAGTCAGTGTTGTTGTAACCATCATAATTAAAGATGGTGTTGTTCGTATTATTAGTTATTCAACGGCTTTAGGATCCTGCCTTTCTCTGATTCTTGATACTGTTAATTATTCGGAAAATATTGATTGGATATTGATCGTTTTTGCCTTCATGAATCTATTCATTGCCTTTATATTCTCTAAAATAGACGCTATCAGTAAGGTTGGATATTTTTATTTCCTAGCTTTTTTGCTCGTACTTCCAATCATACAACATGAGATTTCATTCGAAATCATCTATAACCTATTATTCTTTTTAGTCACATCCTTCTTAATTGTTTTATTTGCAAAGAAGGAACAGCATTTTTATATGAAATTAACCACTATTTTTTGGTTCGTATTTATAATCTTTACGTACTATGATTTTGTTTGGTCACTTGTCCATAAATCACTGTCCTTCTTTGTTATTGGAGCAATACTTTTTATAGTGACACTCATCATAGATCACTCCCGTCACACTGATAAAGGGATTACACTTGGTCAAAGAAAATGGGTACCTGTTTTGGTCATTATTATAATTCAAGTAAGTGTCCTAGGATACCAAGTAACATCTAATGAACTTTTATTGAAGAATGGAAAAGAAATCACCTTAAAACTAGCACCTGTTGACCCGCGTTCACTTTTACAAGGAGATTATGTTCAGCTTGGATACGAGGTTGGAGGAATAGATAATATAGAAGAGCTCCCTTCTGGAACTCGTGTATACGTGATTCTTAAAGAGGATAATAAAGGGATTTATCAAAGGACGAAATTAATAACAACCAAAATAAATCCTAAAGATTACCCTCTAGAAGAAAATGAAGTTCTTTTGGCAGGAAACTATAATGGTTATGATACGATTATCTTTGGAATTGAAAGTTATTTTGTAAAAGAAGGAACAGGGTTAGAGATTGAAAGAACAGTAGAGTTTGCGAAGGTAGCTGTATCCAAAAAAGGAGATGCTATTTTGCAGTCTATCTATTAATAAATATTAAGGTTTAAAATAGTAAAAAAAGAGGACGACCAAGTGTTCCTTAGTCGTCCTCTTTCACGTTTCATTTCTTTTGTAGCTTTTTATTTACTTCTTCATAGATCCCGACTGTAATCAGTAACATTATTAGTCCAATAGCAAATCCACCAAAAACATCTGTAGGATAATGGGCATTTAATACGATACGACTAATTCCTATTAAGAAAATAATAATCCCCATTATCCAGCCAACCAACTTTTTTAAGAACGTGCTTTGTGACTTGATTATCATGTAGTATGTAAGAAATCCAAAGAACATAATCCCGACCATCGCGTGTCCGCTTGGAAAACTATAACCTTCGGCAAAAATACCAGGATCAATTATTGGTCGATCTCTTGCAACCATTGCTTTTAACCATTTATTTAATTGATCGCCACCACCTGCAGCTATTACCAGAATCCCCATCGCAAGATAATCTCGGTATCTCCACCAAATAATGAAAAGTGAAATAACTAATACAGAGATGACTCCCCACTTAGATCCTAAATCTGTAAAAATCGTAAAAAAGCTTATAACAAGGTTTATCTCAATATCAGATAATAAAGCACCTATCGTTTTATCAACAAAAATCACTTCTCCACTGTTTAATTCATTAAGAAAAAACATGGTATATCCAGCTACAAAAACAGTTAGTCCTATAATTATAAAAAATAGTTTGTTTACTTCTTTTTTGGGATTAGTTTTAATCTCCATTACATATCTCCTTTGCTTCATTTAGCTTTTTTAACTACTCTAAAGAAATAACTTCCATTACTAAAATGTCTACCCTGAAAAAAGAAATGCTGAAGGCGCTCGTTCATCGGCGACAGGCATAAGACGAGTCGGCTAGAAGGTTGCTTTTTAACCTTCTTGCCGGATTGACTTATGACCCCGAGCCGATAGCGCCTGAAACTAGACACCAAGCTAAGTATAATTTTTCATCCTCCATGGTGCTAATTTTAATTAGCATAGATGTCTACCCTGAAAATACATAATGATGTAGAGTTCCATGAGCTGCGATCCACTTGCTTTCCGCGGGGTGGTCCGTGAGCCTCGTCGCCAGGGGCGGGCTCCTGTGGGGTCTCACGAGACCACTCGATCCCGCAGGAGTCAAGTGGCTCTCCGCTCATTCCACACTGAGGAGGTAACATTTTCATTCACCATGGTGCGAAATACTTATTTAGCATGGATGTCTACCCTGAAAATACATAATGATGTAGAGTTCCATGAACTGCGATCCACTTGCTTTCCGCGGGGTGGTCCGTGACTCCTCGTCGCCAGGGGCGGGCTCCTGCGGGGTCTCACGAGACCACTGGATCCCGCAGGAGTCAAGTGGCTCTCCGCTCATTCCACATTAGGTGAATGCACTATTTTCATACTCCATGGTGCTAATTTTAATTAGCATGGATGTCTACCCTGAAAATTTCTTGAACTCTTCAACTGAAAAGACGAACAAAGTATAAATACTCTACTATATTATCAAATTATTTACGACTAATACATCTACTAAATTTAAAATTATACGTTTTTTAGATTGTAATATAACATTATGGTTATTAATTGTTAAAATCGTGCTATAATTAAAAATTATAAAAATTATAAGATAATAAGGGGGATCTCTCACTTGCTAATCGATTTATATGAATCTCTTGAAAATTATTATGAAGAAATGGTGTCAATTAGACGGTATTTACATCAGCATCCCGAGCTTTCCTTTCAAGAATATGAAACAGCCGCCTTTATCGCAAACTTTTATAAAGAGTTAGGCATTGAAGTTCGTACAAACGTAGGAGGAAATGGGGTAGTTGCTAAGGTAGTTGGCAGCAAACCAGGACCAACAGTTGCATTGCGAGCTGACTTTGATGCACTTCCTATTACAGATGAAAAAGAGGTTGAATATAAGTCAAAAGTTCCTGGGGTGATGCACGCTTGTGGCCATGATGGTCATACAGCTTCATTACTTGTTCTTGGAAAGGTTCTTAACGAAATGAAGAATGAGCTAGAAGGTACTGTAGTGCTAATACATCAACATGCCGAAGAATATGGTCCGGGTGGAGCCATTTCAATGATTGAAGATGGATGTTTAGATGGTGTTGATGTCATTTTTGGTACACATTTATGGGCAAGTGCTCCTACAGGAGTTATTCAATACCGTGTTGGACCAATAATGGCAGCAGCAGACCGTTTTGATATCTCAATACAAGGCTCAGGTGGCCACGGTGCTCAGCCCCACAAAACGAAGGATGCAGTCGTTACGGCATCACAATTAGTGATGAATCTACAACAAATCGTTAGCCGAAAGGTAGATCCGACAAAATCGGCGGTTCTTTCAGTTGGCTCATTTATTGCTGATAATGCATTTAATGTAATTGCTGATTCAGCAAGACTAGGTGGAACTGTCCGTAGCTTTGATGAAGATGTTCGTACACAGATTGAGGTCGAAATGGAGAGAGTTGTAAAAGGAACATGTATTACTTCTGATTCAGAATATACATTTACATTTACTCGCGGGTATCCTGCCGTAGTAAACCATAAGGATGAAACTTTATTTTTAACTGAGGTAGCTGAAAAAGTACCTGGTGTTACTTTAATAGAGGAATCTGATCCACAAATGGGGGGAGAAGATTTTGCTTATTACTTACAACATGTAAAAGGCACATTTTTCTTTACTGGTGCAAAGCCTGAAGGTGTTGATAATCCATACCCACACCACCATCCAAAATTTGATTTTAATGAAAAAGCAATGCTAGTGGCATCTAAAACATTAGGCTCTGCAGTACTCCATTACATCAAAAGTGAAAAAGAATCATCTTTAGCAAAATAAAAACATACTAATTCATCTCTTTGTCCTTCATGGTTAATTGAAGGGCATTTTTTTTACAGAATTAAGCCTAATTAGTAAAAGCGTCCCTCTCTGTACTATTTAGGCATCATAAAATCAGTTAGTTAACTCCACAAAATTCACTTAAATCAGTATTCGCCTAGACACATGAAGAGAAAGATAGTTAAAGAAGCCATATACCAACATATTTGAGCGGAGCGCTAGCTTAGATTTCTTCTTAATATATTTGTGATTTTATCGATTGTAACCTCAATGGTAATTTAAACTCCTGAAGACTTTCTACATGTATAAAAAATTCATCGATATTATCATAATCCATTGACCATTCTGATACCTCTAATTTTTTTAACTCATCTATTGCTTTAAATAAGAATTCACAGTGAAGTTGTTCCATGTGAGAGTAATCATTATCTTCATATGCTGTAAACTGACGTACAAAATCAAAATAAAATAATTCCTCTCCAGTAAAGTCATAAACACCACATTGAAATAGAATTTCCTTGTCTTCTTCCCCTTCAACTTTCTCTTTTGAAAAAGCCTTAAAAGTGTTCCATACATATTTTAAATCCTCAGCATTTTCACCAATTTTACTCTTAAGATAACTTTCAGCATTTTTAACTGTAATCATTTCCTCACCTCTCCAAAAAAATCATCAACAAACATACAGGAAATATCGTCCATCTACACAATACCCGTTCGTTTAATAATTCGTATATAATATGTCCTTAATGTAAAGTTTAATAAGTAAAATACCTAATGAGAAATTATTGTAAATAAAAATTCATTAACCCTCTAACACCATAAGACTTATTAGTGATATTCTTTATTAGTGTTAATATTATTACATACATAGCGCCAAATTCTTGCCCACTACATATTTTGGGGAGATTCAAGAAAGGCCACATTTGTAGATGCCTGTTTTTTGTGTAAGGATGTTTTTTTATGATCGTTGAAAGGGGTTTTATGAAAAATGGAAATTAATTGGTTAGAATGGTTAGGATATTTAGCTTCCCTTATTGTCCTCATCTCTTTATTAATGAGTTCAATTATTAAATTAAGATGGATAAATTTAATAGGTTCCAGCTTATTTTCCCTATATGGATTTTTAATAGGTGCTTTACCCGTTGGGCTAATGAACTTAGGTATAGCCCTTATAAACATCTACTATCTTGTGAAAATATATAGCGCAAGTGCTAAGAAAGAATATTTTAACATTCTCTCGATTGAAAGCGATTCCGAATATCTAAACCATTTCCTAAACTTTTATAAAGAAGGACTAAAAAAGTTTGCAGATCTTTCTAAAATAAAAGCAAACACATATGATGTCAGTTTTTATATTTTGCGTAATATGGTTCCGGCGGGAGTGTTTTTAGGTTCTAAGCACGATGAAAACACCTTAAAGGTAGAACTTGATTTTGTTATTCCAGAGTATAGAGATTTTAAGATTGGCGAATTTGTATACGAAGACAGTAAAGATTACTTCTTAGATAAAGGCTATAACAGATTAATCAGCTATTCATCAGTTGATGAACATATCGTTTATTTGAGAAAAATGGGCTTTAAAGAAAAAGAGGAAAATGGAAGCAAATACTTTGAAAAATTAATTACGAAGTAGTCAAAAATGGCCCGTTAATTTGTAGTAAAATTAGCATGAAAAGCGCTTGGAGTTTCAAGCGCTTTTATTTTATTATTGCATTGTGGCCAAATAGGACCTCTTATACTGAACATGGGTTGTAAAGTCTACAATGCTTCTATTGCCAACTTATAGTCACCTAATTACTTTTATAAAACTAGCAAAACGTGCAAATCTAGGAGTAACTAAACATTAATCAGAAGCTTTGTTATCCTCCATACTTACATTATTTAATGTTTTAGCTAAATAAGAAAACGTAAAATCCTCATTACAGATCCGTTTTACCCTTTCTTTCCATGAGTATAGTTGATTAGGTACAATATACTTTTCAAGTAATTCACTAAAAGCTTTTGGATTGTTATATAGACTTTTTATGTTTAATTTTCCTCGAATCATATCTCTAATTGCTAGCGCAAAGTTGTAATCCTGAAAAAAAGCTGGATATTCTATATAAAACACCTCACTGCATATTACCCTAATTCTATAAGTATCTTACTATGTAAGATTTACATTATATATATAAACAAGAGTTGATTCCTCAACTCCTGTTTTTTGGTTCGCTTTAATTTTTAACAACCGGTTTTAAAGCTTCCCATTCTTCCCTCAATATTCCCATACGTATGGAATCATAATAGTTGTCTTCATAAAACCGTACCTTTCTAATACGAGCTTCCATTTGCATACCTAACTTTTCCGCAACTTTAATCATTCTTTCATTACCAGACCATGTGGTTAATCCTGCTCTTACAAGTGGCAACGAATTAAAGATATGATTAAGCCAAAGCCTTAGAGCACGAGTTCCTATTCCTTTATTCCAATTATTAGCTTGGTGAATCACGATTCCTAATTCTAACCATTTACATTGTTCATCTTCATAATAATAAGAGACCATACCACATACTACTTCATTAGAGATAATGACCCAACGATTCCCTTTATCTACCCATGTTGGTGCAGTTTCCATGAACGTTTTAAAGGGCATTGATTTATGAGGAAAATAAGGGGCATCCCATTTTTTCCATTCAGGGGCGTCTTCCTTATAAATTAATTCCCAAAGTTTTGGTAAATCTCGTTCCTCAACGGGACGTATAACTAATTCTTTATCTTGGTACATATAAGTCCTCTTTCCAAAGTTTTTTAGTTTTCTAAATTGAAAAGAAGATTTAGAATCTACTTTTCAATCACCTTGTTGAATTGTATGTTTTTCATCTTTATCACACCTTTCTCTTTATGGTTTTATTGTATCATTTTTCCAGTTGCTTGTTTAAGTAGTTTTTATTAACCCGACCTAACAGTCTAAACTAAGCTACCAGTTTAGCTAGTCTATTCACAACCAAAGACAAAGGATATTCGGCGATTCTTTGACTTTTATTTAACTCCACCAAAAACAGCAAGTTCCATCCACTTGAAATAACAGTCCGAATGCTTAAAACCGATTTCTCTAAGCCAATTAACCTGGATATCTACCCTTTCTAGAATATTATCATTCATGTCAGGGCGACTAAAATAGTCATTAGCTACCTCCTGTCGATCCCTATTATTATGAATTGAAAGATGTTCAATAAAAAGTTCATCATACAATTTTTCAATTTCAGGGGAAGCAGAAGCTGTATGTTCCACGTTTATGAAAATTCCACCAGGTGCTAAGAGATTATATATATCTTTATAAAGCTCCTGTTTCCTATCGTGAGTCAGATGGTGTATAGCAAATCCTGATACAATGCAATCAATGGAATTCGGCTCAGCAAAGTCTTTAATAGAGCGGCTAAAATCACCGTAGATAATCTCACACCGATTGCTATACTCACTCATGTATTTAACAGCTGCTTGAATCATTGGTTCAGAATGGTCTAGCAAAATTGCAGAAGCATTTGAATATGTTTTAAGCAAAATTTCAGCTAAAAAACCATTTCCACAACCTAAATCCATGATTTTTTTAGGATTAGGCATAAAATGATTTACAACTTGAAGCATGATCTTTGCTTGTTCAGCCCCGAAAGGAATTCCTCCCCTTACCTTTTCTAAATAATGTTGTGTAACATCCTGTCTTTGCCAATTTGTTTCCACCACTTTCCCCCCTTAAATATATAAGTATAAATAAAAAAGCCTATCGTCCTTTTAGAGACTAGGCTAATATACGTGGTACCACTTTTTTTGATTTGTTCCATTTAAGACAAAAAGACTCATTTACATAACTACTTTCGGATCAACCGTTAAGGCTTACAGTTCAGCCCTTAACAACTATGGGCAAATCGGGTACTATTGACAATATTTCACCGACGATAACTAAATAATTAATCAATACCTATACTTAACAGCAACGCACTTTAATATTTTAAATTTTCTTAATTTTATTACGAATATATCTAGGTAGTCAACCGTATTTTTCGTCATTCTAGGCAATTAACTCCTGTGGAATTGCGTAAAACTATTGCTCGCAGCGAATGAAACTCCATTACTAAGTTATTTTTTGGGTAGACCATCCATGCAAATTTAAATATTCGCACCATGGAGGATGAAAATGTTTTGTTCCCTCAGTGTGGAGGGAGAGCAACTAGGCAACTACTGATCTTTCGGTCTCGAATGCTTTTCATTCCTTTTGTTGGATTTGGGCATGTGAAAGGGAATGAAACAATGCTTTTCATTCCCTTTGTTGGGCTTTGGGCATGTGAAAGGGAATCAAACAATGCTTTTCATTCCCCTTTGTTGGGCTTTGGGCATGTGAAAGGGAATGAAACAATGCTTTTCATTCCTTTTGTTGGGCTTTGGGCATGTGAAAGGGAATCAAACAATGCTTTTCATTCCCTTTGTTAGGCTTTGGGCATGTGAAAGGGAATGAAACAATGCTTTTCATTCCTTTTGTTGGGCTTTGGGCATGAGTAAGGGAATCAAACAATGCTTTTCATTCCTTTTGTTGGATTTGGGCATGTGAAAGGGAATCAAACAATGCTTTTCATTCCTTTTGTTGGGTTTTGGGCATTAATATGGGAATTGGAACTCTCCGACCTAGGTATTTGCAGGATAGACATCCATGCTAAATTCTTTTTCAGGGTAGACATTTTAACTTAAAAGCCTTAACCGATAACAATTCATTGCTGTTTGTCCCAAGTGCTCCACTAAATTATAATTAGCATAAGCCCCAACAATGGCTCCAAAACCAGGAATGAGCTGAAGCATTTTCACTAAATCAATATAATCACGATACTCTTGTTGAAAAACTTGCCAATCAACTTCACGAAGCCTTTCTTTTTCAACTTCCCAATTCTCAATCTGTTCTAACAGATGTGGTCTTTGTCCTTCACTTGAGAAAGCTAACTGAAATACATATAGGATAAAAATTCGTTCCTCATACTTTTTAGTATCAAATCCATAAGTAGCCGCAGTTTCAAATAAAAATTTCATTTTGATTGATAATAGTAGAGGAAAATCAGCCATTCCAAGAAATATTCCACCAGCCCCTGTTCCTGCTCCTTCGACAGCAGCTGTTTTTTTATATTGGTTCATTAATTGAATTATTTTTTCATCCTTCTCCTTAAGCGACAATGAATGAGTATCCTTCACTTTTGTCGTATATTCCGATCCCACCAAAGTGGCTTCAACCATCTTCTTTATACTTTCAGTGATGACCTTATGTACTTTTGTAGGTATCTTTTCATTCACTTTATTTTGAAGTTTCTTAGACAACCTATTAACAAAAGAGGTCTTCCCAGTTATTTTTCTTTTCCATTGATTTAAATCCTCATAAATTCGTTCTTCATAACTCATCCTGCTTCCCCCAGGCTTCTGATCGTATAAGAAAAGGAACCCCAATGGAATTCCCTAAAAAATTTATAGCATTTTTAACAACCTTGTTTTGATATAGTGATTCACAAAGAAATAAATGAAGACCACTCCCACTACAATCAAGAGCAGTGCAAAAAGCCATTGTCCAGATACTAGAATAAAGATGCTAAAAATGAAAGTTTGAATCATCAGAATCGATGTCATTAACTTTAAAAATGAAGCTGTACGAATAGATAATGGTAGTGGATATAGATCTAACCATATCTTCAAATGGTGATGTCTCCACAATGTCATTAATTGATAGCCTGTTAAATATAGAAATAGTAATCCAATTGCCAAATTGCCATATTCCATTTGTAGAAAATACAATGCAAGGCCACCAATAATCGTTAATCTTATATAAATACCAAGATAATCGCTTGTGCGCAGAAATGTTCTTAAATATAAATAACCAAACGTATTTTTCTGTGAATACTTACTAAATGTAGTGATCCAATTTAACCATCTTCTTCTTTTTATGCGTTCCTGTAACTTAGGTACATCTGTAAATAAATTCGCTAATCGGTAAAAAGTCATCATACGTTTTGATTCTAAATCAATAAGTAAATCCCACTTCAGCCCTCTTTTGCTTCTTGCTTTATAAAAATAAGCTAATAAGCCAATCTTAATGGCGATAACTGCAAATAAAAGGTATACAGATACACTTTCAAATAAAAAGTAACAGAGTACGAAATTTAGAAATAGTCGAATGAGAATATCACTATATTTAGAGATTGATCCATATAGGAAGTGGATATTCCATGTCATTAATAAATTCCACATTTTGCTTAATAATACAATGACAAAAATAACCCCTAGGTGTGTTAATGTATGTTCTTCTGAAAGTTTTAAATAAAGAGGGGCGATTATTGCAAACAAAATTAATAGCACGTAACTTTGAAACACTGAACTTAACGTGTATGCCTTTTGAAAATATGTATCAAGCTTCTTCTCAATTGGTAATAAAAAAACCAAATCGGGTTCTTTCAGAAGTGTTTGTACTGTTCCGTTGGTAAGAAACATAGCTAATACAACTGATATGATGAATACATAAGGAATGTGATCTGGGAGGTCTTCTAACCACCGATTATAATAAAAGGCAGCCCCTCCAGTGAAAAAAATTAAAGCAATTAGCAGATGATCATTAAACATATATTTTAAATAACGGCGAATTTCCGTTGTGAATTGATTATATCTTTTCTTCCACAGTTCATTGATATCAACCATGGCTATCCCTCGTTAACTCTAGGTAAATATCATCTAAGGTTGCATTCGACATCTTAAATTGCTCTCTTAAGTCGTTTAAATTACCTTTAGCTTTCACCTTACCATCATGTAAAATCACGAACGAATCACAATACCTCTCAGCGGTAGCTAAAATATGAGTAGACATCAATATTCCTGCTCCACTTTGTTTCATTCGATTCATTATATCTAGCAAAGATTGAATCCCAAGCGGATCTAAACCCACAAATGGTTCATCAATTATATATAATGATGGTTCAACAAGAAACGCACACATAATCATTACTTTTTGCTTCATTCCTTTTGAGAAGTGTGCAGGGAAAAATGTTAGTTTCTTTTCCATCCGGAATTCCTTTAGCAATGGTGTTAACCTAATTTCGAATTCTTCTTTTCTGATTCCATAAGCCATAGCGGTAAGCTCTAAATGTTCACGAAGCGTAAGTTCATCATATAAAATTGGGGTTTCTGGGATAAAGCTGAACTGTGAACGATATTGTTCCAAATCTTCTTGTATTGTTTTGCCGTTGATCTTAATTTGTCCACTTCTAGGCTCCATTAGACCAATAATGTGTTTGATTGTTGTACTTTTTCCAGCTCCATTCAAGCCGATTAAACCAACAATTTCATTTTTATTTACGGTGAATGATACGTCGTTTAAAACAGGATTTCGGGTATAGCCCCCTGTTATTTGTTCGATTTCTAATAGTCTCATGATATTAATTCCTTTCTCATCATTTAACTTTTTATACTACATTCATGATATCAAAGATTGGTAAATATACCTAGTTAAAGTATTTTAAAATCTGTATATATAATGTTTATAGTGGGTATTCTAATTTTTGAAGAGGGAAAGGCTTTTTCATACCTTCTTTGTAAAATTAGAAATGAGGTGTCTGTTAAAGACAATTTCCTTGTTTTTTAATGATTAAAGAATGGTAAAAAGGGGATGTTACGATTGAATAATTTAGTGAGTGACTTCAACCATTGATTAAGTTCTATACAATTCACATCAATACGGAATGAGGTGTCTACGGGCCATAATTTATGGAATCCGCGTAGAAGAAGTAATTCATTTTGTAAATGAGGTGTTTGTCAAAGACGATTTCAATGAATATAAGTTGTGATAACTTATAGTTCCTTTTAAAAGGAGATGGTCATCTTGGACAATTTGTTCAACTCACACGCTATAAACATTCATTTTTACTAAATTAAAAATGAGGTGTTTGCAAAAGATTATTCATGATTTACCTCAAAGAGACCTTTACCCATCTTCAGGTTGAACAGGGTGCAGCCAACGCATGCACCCTGTTCTTTTTCTATATTCCCAATCAATGAGAATCGATGCTTAGTAAAACATTATTACCACATACTAAATTTAACCTATTTTAAATATATGTGATAAAATCATTTTAATACTTGTACAATGAAGGGATGAAAGATGATGAGTGATTGTATTTTTTGTAAAATCATTAATGGTGAAATACCCGGTGCAAAGGTTTATGAAAATGATGATGTTCTAGCTTTTCTAGATATAAGCCAAGTAACTAAAGGTCATACGTTAGTTATTCCGAAAGTACATAAAAAAGACTTGTATGAACTGACTCCAGAAATAGCTAGTAAAGTATTTGAAGTGGTTCCCAAAATAGCAAATGCAATTAAACAACAATTTAACCCAGTTGGTTTAAACCTGCTAAATAACAACGGAGAAGAAGCTGGACAATCGGTTTTCCATTATCATGTTCACATCATACCAAGATATGGAAAAGGCGATGGGTTTGGAGCAGTTTGGAAGTCACATGCTGACCAATATAGTAGCGAAGAATTGAAAAGCATCTCAGCTAAAATCTCTCAAGCAATTTCTTAAGTTTCACTAAGGTTTTTGTGAAAGTGTACTGGGTATTTAATATAGAGGCACTGCTAACATAGCAGTGCCTTTATGTAACTATGTTCTCCATTTTAAGTCTTATAAGTTTTAAAGACAATTCTCTCCAAGGTATTAGCTCTGATCATCTTAATCAACTGCCTTCTCACTTTAACTTAAAAAGTTTTTTTAATTAGTATTATTAGGTTTTTTCGCTAACTTCAAAAAAAAAGCTTGGATTAGATCCAAAGCTTCTTGTTAGGTATTTATCTAAAAGTTCTCAACATAAAATTAAAACTTAGAAATCAGATCTTTAAAAATGCCTTTGTCTTCGTAACCTAAGATATCTACACCAAAATGTGTTAATCCAGCAAATACTAGGCCCCAAACAACGATGCTCGTAATCATCCAAATCGAAGTACTTTTCTTTGTTCCACCAAAGGTAATACACATAAAAGCTGTTAGGTGACTACCAACAAATAATGGTCCAATAAAAGCTAAACCAAGTAATCCATATTTTTTCCATATATTTTGGGCACGGATTGCTTTTTTACTCGGTTCCTTCTTTTCTTCATCTCTTCTTCTTTTCCACTCTTTAATTTTGTGCATAAATAGAATTAATAATATAACAGTTAAGATGTTACCAAATAATGCTATTAAAATAACTGGTATTGCTGGTAAACCAGCAATAATCGCTAATGCTATGACTCCATACCCTTCAAAAAGAGGGATTGCAGCTAATACAAAAACGACACCATATACCCAAACCAATTCCAACATATCCATTATACATATCCCCCAATACAGTTGTTGATTATATAAGGCCAACTAAAACGGCGACTCGTATATAACTGTTCCATTACCTACTTTGCTCATTCTTCTCTGTTATTGAATAAGCTAAGAACTAATTTTACCATAATAATCATCACAATAGATTTCTAGTCGGCAAGTTTACTTCCTCCCTTGATTCTAACAAGAAAAATAGAGGCAAATTATTGTATGTTTTATTATTTTCTCCATCTCAATCGAACGGGATAGACACTCATGCTAATGAAAAATTTGCACCATGGAGGATGAAAATGTTGTTCACTTAGTGTGGAATGAGCAGAGAGCCACTTGACTCCTCGGGGATCTAGCGGTCTCGTGAGACCCAGCAGGAGCTCAGGAAGCGACGAGGGGGCTCACGGAGTCCGCGGTGTACCGCAGGTGGATCGCAGCAATTGGAACTCCGCAACCTAAGTTATTTTCATAGAAAACGTTAATACTCACTGTTATTTTTTTGAATTTTTGTAATATATTGCAGTTTTTTGCTCGGGTTCCATGTAAAATTAGGTAAAGTACATATAAGATAACCACAAAGGAGAGACGGCTATCGTGGACGTAGTTGCAACAAATCCAACTTTAGGAAATGCAGAAGACATGGAAACAATTCTAGATTGGTTTGATCAAAAGAAAGAGCGCTTATATAAACTCGGTCAAACATATTTACGTGATTCTCAAAACCTTGAGGAAGCTTTTTTCAGAGCAGTTATTAGAGTACATGACGAAAAACAAGAGTTGAAAAATCATAGATTTGAATTGTTTGTCCTTTCTATTTTTATAAGTGAATGCAGAGAAATTTCAAGAGATGAACAAGTGAATTCTTTAAATGAGATAAATAAAGAAGCCTCCTTATTAGACAAACTATATTACCTAGAAGAAATCTATAAAGAACCACTAGTTTTAACCTACCTAATGGAAATTCCACAGAATGAAGTGGCCAAGCTCCTTCAGATTCCTATACAGGTCGTAAAGTCACGGTTGCTTACAGGTATCAGGCAACTTAAAACCACGGAAGAGAACAAAGACCCTAAAGGCTGTCAAAAGTACCAAGATTATTACCTTGATTATTTAGGCTTATTATTAACTAGAAGAGAAAATATAGAATTAGAGATTCACTTACACACATGTAAAAGCTGTCAAAACGAGTTAGCATTTATTCAGGATACGATTATATCTCTTAGTAGTGATGTAGTTTTTTTTGAAATACCATCCACTTTTATGAGTCATGTTAAAACAAAAGTGAACGAAATAGTGACTATGAGAAAGCTAGCCAGAAAAAAGCGAACGAGGATTGGTACGATTATAGCAAGCATTTTAGTACTTAGTATTCTGATCGGCTTCGTTACTAATGGGTTTTCATATATGTATTATTCTTGGATGGATTGGCGTCAACTTGAGGATGAACAATTGCTGTCTTATTTAAAAAATGGTGTGGGTGAACCTCTGTATTTAGAACAAGAAAGTAATGGGTTAAAAGTTACAATTAAAAGTGTTATTGCAGATGATTACAGGACGCTAATTTATTATAGTGTTGAAGATTTAAATAACGAAAATCAGTATTTTATTAATGGGTATGACGGCTTTCGGATTGAAAATGAGAATGAGATTCTAAATCATCAGGCTTATCATATGGATTCTCTACCTTTTGAGTATACAGAGCATAAAGAAAAAGCGGGGAATGTGTTTAATGGGAAAATTAGCTTGCTACCAATTTCTCCTGAAAGTGGAACAATTGAGCTAAATATTTCAAGTCTATTAAAGGTTGTAACTGGCCAATCGAGTTTAGAAGAAACGTTCATTCAAACATATAACAAGTTGGAAACTGTTAGTGGTGAGTGGAGTTTTGAAATTCCTGTAACAAAGATTCCTTCCATCGAACACGAACTGGACAAGGAAAGTGAATTTGCGGGGATTCCTGTTAAATTTAAAAAACTGACTCTTGCTCCAACAACAACAATCCTACATTTTAGCTATAAGGATTTACAAAACGGGAAATATATTAACGACTTTAATTTTAACAAAATAGAAACTGAGAAAAACTCCGTAGAGTCTAATTGGTACGGAGCATTCCATGGTAATGTCATTGGAAGTGGCGAATGGATTTCCTTGCAAAAAAGCTTTGACTCATTGTATTTTGATGACCCACAAGATCTAACTATTCACTTAAATTCAATTGATTTGCATGTCCAAGATGATAAGACCTTTGATATAGATCCTGAAGGTGCATTTCCTCAAACATTTGAGTATTTAGGAAACGAGATATCGGTTGATAATCTCGAAGTTGGCAAAACAACATCAATCGATTTTTTAAACACACTTCCTGAAAATAGAGGTTTTGATATGTTACATTTTCAAATTTTCACTGATGATCCTGGTGATCCTATCTCCATGAATTTTATGGATTCCGAAGGAGTGTATATTGATAAAAATGGAAAAGTCTACAAACAGGAAGAGTACAACTTTAGTCCATGGGATAGACCTCGCTTTTATACAACTAAAATGGAAATACAGTTATTTAATGATTATTCGGATGAGGATGTTGTCCCAACTAAGTTACAGATATACGGCTACAATACTCTCAAATATTTAGATAAAAAAGTAAAATTAACAATTAACTAAAGTTATTTTCAAATATCTTGTTAAAAAGGAGTACAGTTGTGCTCCTTTTAATCTTGTTCCAACAATTTTCACATTTTTTGCGAAGTATAGCTAAATAAATTCAAAACTGTCAAATTTTTTTATAAATTCACTCTTTCATCTTCAATTATTCATGATAAAATAAATCAATCTTCACACTTTTTAACTTTGCCCATTTAAAGCGATATAAGGAGGTCACAAATTTGAAACGAGCATATAATTTTAACGCTGGTCCCTCTGCCCTGCCACTGGATGTGCTAAATAGGGCCCAAGAGGAATTTATTAATTTTAAGAATTCTGGCATGGCATTGATGGAATTAAGTCATCGAAGCAAGGAGTATGATCAAGTACATGAAAAAGCAATCTCTGATCTAAAGGAAATCTATGGAATACCTGAAGGATATGAGGTCCTGTTTTTACAGGGTGGAGCTAGCTTACAATTTTCAATGATTCCCTTTAATTTTCTTAAACCTAACAAGGTAGGAAATTATGTTTTAACAGGAACATGGTCTGAGAAGGCATTAAAAGAAGCTCAAAAACTTGGTCAAACTGCTGTCATATCCTCAAGTGAGGAATCAAGCTACCGTTATATCCCATCCACAGATGCATTAGTACCAACTGAAGATGCAGCATATGTACACATTACGTCAAATAACACAATTTATGGGACACAATGGCAGGAGTATCCTGAATTTGGTAATATTCCATTAATTGCTGATATGTCTAGTGACATATTAAGTAAAAAGGTGGATATCAGTCAATTCTCGTTAATTTATGCGGGTGCTCAGAAAAACTTAGGACCTTCTGGAGTGACTGTCGTCATTGTTAAAAAGGATTTACTACATGATATTCCAGGGAACATCCCAACCATTTTAAATTATCAAACTCATGCCAAAAATAATTCTTTGTATAATACACCACCTACCTTTTCTATATATGTTTTATCTTTAGTTTTAGATTGGGTAAAGGCACAGGGTGGGTTGGAAGGAATTGAAAACTTAAATAATCGAAAAGCTGACCTCATTTACCAGTGTATTGATCAATCAAACGGTTTTTATAAAGGTCATGCTGATGATAACAGCCGTTCTAAAATGAACATTACATTTACCTTACCGACAGAAGAGTTAACAAAGAAATTTATCAGCCAATCTAAGGAAAAAGGTTTCGTAGGTTTAGCCGGTCACCGCTCTGTAGGTGGATGTAGAGCTTCCATTTATAATGCGGTACCAATTGAATCCTGTGAGGCTTTAGTAAAATTCATGAATGATTTTAAAGCAAATAATTAACAGAAATTTTTATCTATAATTTTTTTGGGTGATTTGTTATACTTAACTTGTATTCTCGCTATAGGCTATAAGAGCACTATAGGAGAAAACTAGATTAGCTAGAGATGAGGAGAGATGAGAAATGAATACAAAAGTTTTAGTTTTACTATCTTTATTAGTTGGGATGGGTGCTGTCTTACATGCAGTGATCCCTGGAGTTTTAGGTGGGATGAAGCCTGACTTAATGTTAACCATGATGTTCTTAGGAATCATTCTTTTTCCAGCTAAGAAAAATGTTTTATTGCTAGGAATTGTTGGTGGGATTATTTCAGCGCTAACAACTATTTTCCCTGGTGGTCAAATCCCTAATATGATTGATAAGTTAGTAACAGCTTTTGCGTTTTATGGCTTATTCTTAGTTACACGTAAATTTGCAAGGTCAACAGCTGGTGCAGTGGCTCTTGCAGCCGTTGGAACAATGATTTCAGGTTTTGTTTTCTTAAACTCAGCTTTATTAATCGCTGGATTACCTGGAGGCGCTACGTTCACAGCATTGTTCGTGGGCATTGTCTTACCAACTACAGCACTTAGTGCATTGGGCATGCTTGTTATATACCCAATTGCACAGCAAATTCTAAAGCGTACAAACATACCGCTTGAAGCATGAAATTGATGAATTTTAAAACCCCGATCCTCTTAGGTCGGGGTTTTTCATTGACTAAATAAAAATAAAATGAACGTAAGCAGCAACACACCCCCACCTATGGCAACAAATCCCATGGCTTTGCGACGTAATGTTTGTTTCGGTGGATAGACTCCAGCTTTTTGGGATAATAAAAAGTAATTAAATGCCCCTAAAAATAATAATAAACTAATAACAAATAAACCAAAAATCACACCAATCAAATCGTTCACCCCTTTAATTATGTTTATGCGCAAAAACGTATCACTATGAGAATACGAACAAAGATGTTGATAAATAGTAAGAAAAGTGGAATATTGAAGTATAAAGGAGGATTAGACATGGCAGATCGCAGTTCTATACTTTTTGGTTTGATCGTAGGCGGAACAGTTGGAGGTTTATTAACACTTTTCAACACTCCGGTATCTGGAAAGAAACTTATACAAAAATTAGAATCAAATAAAAATCTGATACAAAGTCAGTTTTCAGATGTAAAGGAAAGCGGAATAGATTTAAAAGAACAAATTGTTACAAGTTCAACACACTCTTCTGAGACGATAAAAAATATTACTAAAGATCTAAGAGAATCTTTCGAAAATTGGGATAAAATAACTAGTGAATCTCGGAAAAGTATTCAAAAAGAACTTTCTGAAATTGAAAATTCAATAAAAATTATGGAAAAACCGCTCAATAAACAATAGGTTTATTGGGCTTTTCTGATTTTATTTAAAAATTTTGTAAATTTACATCTTTATTAATTTTTACTTTATTGGCATAATAGTAGTAATAGAATTTTATAAAGTAGGTGTATTTTATGAAACATGATGAAAAGTATCACTCAGTAAAGGAAGCAATGTTATTTAGCCAACGGGTAGCCCAACTCAGTAAAGCGCTTTGGAAATCAATTGAAAAGGATTGGCAAAACTGGATTAAACCATATGATCTAAATATTAATGAACATCATATTATTTGGATAGCCTATCATTTGAAGGGAGCTTCAATTTCAGAGATTGCTAAGTTCGGGGTCATGCATGTTTCAACTGCATTTAACTTCTCTAAGAAATTGGAAGAGAGAGGATTATTACAATTTTCAAAGAAAGAAAACGATAAACGAAATACTTATATTGAATTAACAAGTAAGGGTGAAGAAATTTTATTACAATTAATGGAAACCTATGACCCTACTAATAGCAGTGTCTTTAATGGCGCACTCCCTCTTCACAATTTATATGGGAAATTTCCAGATATCATTGAAATGATGTGTATCATTAGAAATATTTATGGCGAAGATTTTATGGATATTTTCGAAAGATCCTTTAACAATATTGAGGAAGAATTTATTGAAATTGATGGGAAGCTTTATAAAAGAGTAGATGAAAAGATCAATAGTTAATCTCTTCTTAATATTCCCCTTTTTTTAAGAGCTCTTTGAAAACTGTTAATAAAGGTACAAATAGTCCTTGATTAAGTAAAACATCAATTGTTTCACTAACCTCTAATTTTGGATGAAGTGACCCAGCAAATTGTGTAAGAAGCGGAGAAAATATCACTAAACCTTCCGCTTTTTGCTTTTTCAATTCTTTGCTCAATGACTCACAAAGTCTAAGTAATTCTTCTACTTCTCCTTCGGTTAAATTAGCCGTGGTAATTAGCCTATAAAATCGATATCTTTCTTCGTCTAATAGCTGGATTAGTAATCTTTGATAATACTCTAAACGACTAATTCTTGTTTCTAATGACTCCACCTTAAACTTCCCCTTCTAATTCGTAATATTACAGCATATAAAATATTTTAACTTACCTTTTTTGTTGTATCAATAAACAACCTTAGGCGTTTCAAACACCTCTATAATTTTTTTTTAGATTTTTAGACATATCATGCAAAAAATTTGTCACTTAATTTCCTATTGATTTTTATCTTAATTAATCGTAAAGTAGGTAAATGAGTTTGAAAGTATCTACTTTAATTTATTTCGGAAGGTGATTTTATGACTTGCTGGAAAACCATTAATCTTTATAAAGATTATGGATTCCATCGTATTGCAATTGTATCATTTTTTACGATGCTAATTGCTTTTATTTTACTTTACTTGCCTTTAAACTTAGTATATTCAACCATTCATTTAAATGAAGATGGTCTTTTACTATTTATGATGACGTTATTACTAATCTTTCCAATTCACAAGTTATTACATTCTTTACCATTACTTTTTATTGGGAAAAAGGTTAAATTCTCGATTGAACGATTGTTTTTAGGCTTTCCTATTTTATCTGCTCGACATGAGTGCATGTTGACTAAACGAATGATTATTATCGTGTTATTAACACCTTTTCTGTTTATTACTGGTTTAATGCTTTACGCTTGTAGTTTATTTCCACAAAACATTCATTACTTCACTATTATTGCAGCTGTACATTTAGGATTGTGTGTTTCTGACTTTATCTGTTTGAAACAAGTCATCAAAGCACCACGGTCATGTATTGTTGAGGAAATTGAAGATGGATATGATATATTAATTAACAACTGAGTCGATTCCATAATGTATAGTAGCTAGATGAAATCGTATAAATTCATATGTAAACTCCTGAAAAAAAATCGCCGTTTTTAGGTTTTAGAATGCTTACTATGAAAATTAACTCAACTAATTTAACAATAAAATTTTCATAATTTCATTGTTAATGTTAATATAATAAATATAGCTTAGGAGGGGATCTTTAGGTGATGCTTTTGTACATTCCATTTGCTGTTTTTATATTATTTAAAATTAACGATATGACAAATAAACTCTGCGTTCAAAAAGAGATTCCCGAAGAACGTCAACATAAAGTCTTCCGAACTATTAACATCTTAATTACAATACTACTTATTTCTTCTTATGTAGAGATCTTATTTGCATAATAAAAAGGGACGCCGTAGCGTCCCTTTTTATTATGCGTTTTCTTAGTACCCCCAAGAAGCTCCAATAATAATTAATAAAATAAACAGAACAACTACCAATGCAAACCCGCTTCCGTGTGTAAATGACATAATCTAATTTCCCCTTTCTAATTATATATAAAAATTTACTATTTAAATTTCAACAATAATGGTTTCTTAAACCCATGCAGCACCAACAATAATTAATAATATGAACAATACGACAATTAACGCGAATCCATCTGTCAATCCGGTGTTGCCCATTGTAACACCTCCTTGTTGCGCTGTTAGTTGTATCATATGCAATACCATCAAATGCGGATAGGCATTTGTCCTTAGTGTTATTAATTTAGGCTCCAACAATTTCTTGAATAAAGTTAAAGATTGTTATATTGGTGTTGAACGATCTATAAGGAACACCACATGTACCTACTGTTGAACAATATGTTGTAATCTCCACTTTTCGACTCGTTAGTGAATAAATCAACACAGTCTTACACAAAAATAACCTAAATAGATGATTCCCCTAATAGGATAAGCTTTCTTTCTCAAGGGTTAATATGGTATAGTATTTCATGTGGCTTTTTCCAATAAACTTACATAGTAGGAGATGTATTTAATGAAAAAATTAGTTATCGCACTAACAACTACAGCAACTCTTCTTGCCCTTAGTGCATGTAATAATGCTGCTGATAATTCTGATGTGATTGCAGAGACAAGTGCTGGCAACATCACAAAAGACGAGTTCTACACTTCAATGAAGACGCAAGTTGGTAGTGAAATTTTAAAAGATATGATTTATGTAAAGGCTTTAAGTGAAAAATACGAAATTTCGAAAGAAGAGTTAGACAAGCAGTACGAATCAATTAAAACTGCCTACGGTGAACAGTTCGATGCAATCGTTGCACAGCGTGGAGAAGATACGATTCGTGAATTGCTTCGTTCAGATTTACTTAAACAAAAAGCTGCAATGGAATCAATTGAGGAAATTGTTAAAGCAAGCCACATCCTAGTTGCAGACGAAGAAACAGCTAAGGAAGTAAAAGAAAAGCTTGAAGCTGGTGAATCTTTCGAGGAACTAGCAAAAGAATACTCAACTGATGGATCTGCTGCAAATGGTGGCGATTTAGGATGGTTTACAAAAGGCCAAATGGTACCTGAATTCGAGGAAACAGCATTTACTTTAGGTAAAGATGAAGTTAGTGAACCTGTTCAATCACAATTTGGTTATCACATTATTAAAGTAACTGGTACTAAAGAAGATTTTGCAGCGTTAAGTGAAGAAGAAAAAACAGCGATCATTAGTCCATTATTACAACAAAACCCTACATTATTGCAAACGTCTTTAGATAAGGCAATTGAGGATGTAGAAATTGACATTAAAGACGAAGACCTAAAAGGTATTTTTGATACTAAGTAATAAGTCTTATTGAAATCAGCTCTTTTGTTTGAGCTTCGAAATATAAAAAAGGGATTGACCAAAACTCTTTTACCATAGACGATCATATGGTATTGCAGTGAATTGGTCATCCCTTTTTTACATTGGTTCACTTTTGCTCATTTTTGATTTCTTTCTTTCTTTTTCATCATTCAGTCTATCTATATATACCTGTCCTTCGCTCTCTATATATGAGTCTTCTATTTTCTTTTCCTCTAACGTTGTTCGAACAATCATATAGGCACTAAAGATAACTCCTACAAGAATTAAATAAATCCACCATGGTGTTGATAACAACATGATTGACTCCCCCCTTGTCCACTTCTTTTTAACACTATATGATGTACAAGCATACTTTATCACTAATTTTTAAAAAATTTGATACAATCTTAGAGATTAATGCATTCAGTATCATTGAACAACTTAATTATATGTTCATGACAAGTAAAAAATAATATTTGGTGTTCCTTAGAAATTTCACGTAAGGTTTTTACCACGTGCCTAAGCCTTACTTCATCAAAGTTAACAAAACTGTCATCAATTATAAATGGGAAATGGTCGTTACGATGTGTTGCTTCCGCTAATGCAAAACGAATAGCGACATATAATGCCTCCGAGGTTGCCTGGCTTAATTCCCGAGGGCTAAACCTTACACCATCATTTCTTTCAACGATAAAGCCCTCATCGTCCTTTGGTGTTAATATCCTCACATATCTATCCTCTGATAAAATTCTCAAAAAGTGTTCTGCTGATTTAATTAAATTAGGCAATCTAACATCCCGGTATTGTTCAATTGTCTGGTTTAAAAGATCCTTAGCAACAGCTAAAACTGCCCAATCCTTGGCTTGCTCATTAAAGTTAGATTTTTTTAATTGGAATTCGTGAAAAATTTCAGAATACACTCCACCCTCTTCAAGCTCTTCCTTTCGAATATTAACTTCCGACAATTGATCAAATAAATGTGTCTGCTCTGTTTTATTCTTTACGATCTTTTGGTCTAGCTCGAAAATCATTGCTTCAAAATCAAGTTGTTCATTGAATTGCTTCATCCCAAATGGATAAGATTCTAACTGATTGTTAATTAACCCTAAACGCTCTTGCAGCAGAACTACTTCAGCTTCAATTTTTGCCTTTTTTCTAAATTCCTCTTCGTTTTTCACGTTTGCGATTTCATATAATTCGTCAATCTTTGTTTTTAAATAATCCACTTCTAACTGAAGAAGAGATAACTGTTCATTAATTTCAGTTAATTTAGTTGTAACTGTTGTTAAATGGGAACTATGTAATGATTCCATCTTCCATTTTCCACTTAGTTTCTCTACTAATTCTAATGTATCACGATTATCTATCCGAATATTACATATCTCAGCTAGTTTCCTAACTCTTTGTTCATACTCTTCCTTCTGCATATTTGTACTGCTGATTTGGTTGAGAAATTCCATTTTGATTCTTATCTTTTCTTTAAGCTGTTCTATATAGTGAAATACATCCATAAGCTGTTCATTACTTTCAGATACCTGATATTCTTTACATATCTGACCCATTTTCCTTTTTGTTTCATAAAAATTCTTTTCCCATGATTCAAACTGTGTAACAACGCGATTATATGCTTTTTCCAATTGGAGTTTCCTAGCCTTTTCTAATTCAAATAGTTGTCTATACTGTTGATCCTTGGCGATTAATATTTGTGCCTCCTCATAAGCAGACTGAGAAATACTGACTAGTTCAATCTCCTGTGAATTCAACTTTGCTTGTAACTCCTTTTTTTCCTCTTTTAGCTCTATAACTGCAATGTTCGTTCCTGATTTATGTTGGACAATATAGATTAGAACAAAAAAGATAATAAAACCGAGAGGTATAAGCGCTGAGATCCATTCAGTGTTGAGAAAATAATAAACGGATAAAATGACCAAAAGCATATCGATTAAAATAAATATGTTTAATAGTTTTTTGTTACTTTTTTTATTGCTCTCTTCAAATCTTTTAATTTTACCCTCTATACTTTCAATAGACTTGCTTAAGTTCAACCTAGTATTTTGATCACTGCTAGCATTTTTAAATACTTGAATCTGATGTTCTAGTTGATTTCTCTGCTCCTTATCAAGCAATTCCTTTTGATATATAGTAAGTTTATGATCACATTCCTCCAATTCCTCTTTGGCTTGATTAAAACTCGTGTCTAGAGTTAGCTTTTGCTGACTAAGCACTTCAAGATTACCTGACACTCGTTTGACTGCTTCTTTTTGGGATATACTAGTATCCATTTTCATGATATCCTGATCACTTGCATTCGTGTGAATTGAGTATTTCTTATCAAGTATTTCTTCTGTTATTTGTTTGTGTTTGTTCTCTAGATCAGCGATCTGATGATGTAGTTTTTGATACTCTTTTCTAGCATCATATAATTCGTTAATTTCCTCTTCATATTGAAGAATCAGTTCATCGACTATTATTTCTTTTTTTTGCTTCTCTATTTCTTCTTTTTTATTCAATGAGCTCTTTAATTGAGTTTTATATGGGTAAAGCTGTGATAGAAAGTTTTCTAATCGTTTTAGTCCATCTGTTGGAAATGGCTTTGATGGAGGAAGCTCTGTTAGTTGCTTTGATATTGCAGATCTTTCAATGATAAGTGGTTTGATCGAATTTAGCTGCTCACACTGTCTCATCTCTTGTTCAAGACTTTTTATATTTTGCTCGATTGCACCTAATTGTTTTTCGATTAATTCTTTTTGATTGATTAATGAATGATATGTTTGATTTTTCTCTTGAAGCTTTTGTACCTTTTGGTGATTTTCTTTCAAATGGGTTAATTCGGTATTTAATAATGGTTTTCGTCCACTAGGTTTAAAAAGTGCTTCAAGCTCTTTGTCTAATTCCCGATTAATCGTTAAGAGGGCGTCTGTTCCAACCGCTCCTGATGAAAACAGAAACCTTCCCAAATCATCTGGTCCAATTCGATGTATACCTTGTAAGCCATGAACATTAAATGAATAGATATTTTGAAAAAATTGTTTATCCATACCTCTTAAGAGTCTCTCTAAAAATTCTTCGTTCTTTACAGAACCATCAGGCATAATGATCACAACATCTCCAACAGCCTTCCCAGGCAGTCTTTCAACAGTGAGTGTTCCATACTCTTCGGTTAGAATTGTTAACCGTCCACCATATCTGTCACTCTGTTTTGGGATATATCTTTGCTCGGGCTGCTGCTTTGTCGGAAAGCCAAATAAGATATGAGTAATGAAAGACATTAATGTTGATTTTCCGGCTTCATTTTGTCCATAAAACACCTGTATCTCCTGTGAAAGATTCCCCAGCTCTAAGGATTGAAATTTGCCAAATCCGTAAACTTCTATTCCTACAATTTTCATCGTTTTTCACCCTTTGACTGATTTATCGCGATTGCATTTAATAAAAGTTGTTCTGCTTCAGCTATAATTTCATTCTGCTCATCCAAAGTTAATGGTTCAAGGTATCTTCGCGCATTAGGATGGTGATATAAGCTTTTTGTAGCCTTATTAAAGTTTTCATAGGTTTCTACTAATGATGATAGGTCTTTTATAAATGCAACCTCTTTATCGAGATCCTCACGGCTCTTAGATTTATAATGTTTGAAGGATACTGTAGTAATATAAACAAAATGTTCTTGTTCGTCTTCACCCTCCATCATTGCTTGTAGAAGGTCATCCAAAGTTTCTTTATTTTGGAGTATAGGATGGAGAGGACCATGACCAATTAATTTAATTGATAAAAACACACCGATAGCATTTTTACGAACTTCATTACATGCTAAAGAGATTTTATCCATTAGTTCAGCTAATTCATGTAATTCCTCAATATTGATTGTCAACTCATCCCAGCTAATTTCAGCAGTATGATGAAATGTGATTTTGGCTCCTGCATCTGTTAGCTGAACAATATATCCACCCTTTTCATCGCTTTCTTTTCGGTGCCTACCCTGTATGTTTCCGGGGTATACAACCATCGGCGAGGTAGATAGAACCTGCCGCTTATGAATATGACCTAATGCCCAGTAATCAAAGCCCTTACTTCTTAATTCTTCTAATCTAAATGGAGCATAGTGGTTATGATTTTCATCTCCTTCGATACTCCCATGCAGAATACCAATATGAAAATCACCATCTATCGTTCTACTATATTGATTTGTCATATTCTCATGTACCGCTCTTTTAGGGTAACTAAACCCATATAAATTAACTTTACAATTCTCACTCTTCATATAAGACAACATTTCTACACCATTACTTGAAAAAACATGGACATTACTTGGCCACTTTATATCATACCAGTCTCCACCAAGATGATCATGATTACCATGGATAAGGTAAACTTCAATTCCACTTGACTCCAGACGTTGCATTTCTTTTCTAAAACGTGATTGCGCTCTAATACTTCTATTTTCCTGATCAAATATATCACCAGCAATGACAACAAAATCTACCCTTTCTCGAATCGCAAGCGAAACAAGTCTTGAAAAGGAAAGAAACGTGCTCTCTCTTACCCTTTTGTATATCTTTTCAGGTAGTGTTTTCAACCCGATAAATGGACTATCCAAATGTAAATCTGCTATATGTAAAAAAGTGACTGACTTCATATACCTTCCCCCACCATCTTTAAGCTTCTTAATATTATATCTATTATTTTATCACTACTAAAAAACGAATGCACGTTCTGTATTTTTAATAAAATAACACATGAGTCTTGGTCTTAGACTTAAACATTCTTAAAGTTAAACAAAAAAGCTTACCGAAAATTTCTGGTAAGCTTTTCTCTTTATTTAGATTTAGATAGTTGAATGGCCTTCATAATATCTTTAAAGGATGAGCTTTTTCCATACATTAGTACTCCGCCACGATACACATTTGCTCCAAAGATGGCTAGTAAAGTAATTGTTAAGACCAATAATCCGATCCCTATTCCAATCTCCCAAACGGGAATATTGAGCATTCCGACACGCAAGAACATAATCATAGGTGTAAAAAATGGAATAAATGATGTGATTGTTATAAACGTTGAATCTGGCTTACTAAGTCCGAACATAGCGATAATAAATGCCCCTACAATTAATAAAGTCATGGGTGTAATCATTTGTTGTACATCTTCAATTCTGCTTACTAAAGAACCTAAAAAGGCAGCAAGGGTAGCAAATAAAAAATAACCTAGCATAAAGAAAATGATTGCATAAATGAAGGTAGATATAGGAAGACTGTCGAAACCAAAGACATCAGATATCCCTCCACCTCCAAGTGCATTCATATTTTGTTTTAGAGAAGAATAACCAACGAGAAGGATGACAGCAAACTGTGTTAAGCTTAATAACCCAATCCCCAAAATTTTTCCAAACATCTGCTTAACAGGTGAGACACTAGATATTAAAATTTCCATTACTCTAGAAGATTTCTCGGTGGCAACTTCCATTGCAATCATACTAGCATACATAATTACAGCCATATAGATCACAAAAAGAAGTACATATACCAACCCTCTTGCTTGATTGAGTTCCTCTTCCGTTTTAGCATTGTCCTCAAGCGCTACCCGTTCAAATACGACTGGGGAAAATAGTGTTTCTAATTGTTTAGATGTGATGCCCAACTGCTCTGTAGCAATAGATACCTTTAAAGTCTGAAGAGCTTGCTGCAGCTGTGAATAAACCTCAGAATCAGTGACAGTCATTGCTTTAAATGTAGCCTCTGGCAGCCCTTCTTGATCATAACTTAATTGAAGAAAACCAGTATACTCCCCATTAATTACTTTCTCCTCAGCAACCTGTTCACTTAAGTCGACTCTCTTTAAAACGAGTTCATCATTCACTAAATCTACTTGTTGTTTGTAAAGATCTAATAACTCTCCTGTATCATCGATAACGACTATGGTTTCTTTTTGGTCATTTTGACTAACGGTGTTTATTATCGTTTCTATATTGGTTAATCCAAAAACGATGAAAGCAGTAATAAGCGTTGTTATAATAAATGATTTACTGCGAAGTTTCGTAAAATATGTATGCCACAAGATAATCCAAAACTTATTCATAGGATGCCCCTACCTTTTCAATAAAAATATCATTTAAAGAAGGTTCTTCTAATATAAATTTCCTTACAAAACCTTTGTCTGTGATAGCTCTAAAGATATCCTGTGCAACTTCTTCATTTTCAACCTGAAGAATCACTCCCTCTCCAGTTGGCTTTATTTTCCGGACTCCTTTAATCTCTTTCAAATAAGTCAAATCAAAATCTGCATGAACTAACACATTTTTTTTGCCAAAACTACGCTTGATTTCTCTTAAAGATCCATGGACAATTGGCTTTCCATGATGCATGATACATAAATGATCACATAACTCTTCAACATGCTCCATTCGATGACTTGAAAAGACAATTGAAGTCCCCTCATTCTTCAATTGAAGCACCGCTTCCTTTAATAACTCCACATTTACAGGGTCAAGACCACTAAACGGTTCATCTAAAATGAGAAGCTTTGGCTGGTGGATGACGGAAGCAATGAACTGAATCTTCTGCTGATTTCCCTTTGACAGCTCTTCTACCTTTTTATTAGCATATTCAGGAACATTAAAACGCTCAAGCCAGTAATGCGCCTGATCCTTGATCGATTGTTTATCCATTCCTCTTAATCTAGCTAGATAGATTAGTTGGTCGATAACCTTTAATTTAGGATAAAGTCCACGTTCTTCTGGTAAATAACCGACGATATTACTTGTCTGATAATTGATTTTCTCTCCATTCCATGTGATATCCCCCATAGTAGGCATTAACAAACCTAAAATCATCCGGAATGTTGTTGTTTTTCCTGCACCATTAGCCCCTAGAAATCCAAACATTTCCTTCTCTGGTATTTCAATTGATAACTGATCTACTGCTTTAAAATTTCCGAACTTTTTAGTTACATTTTTTATTCGTAAAGTCATGATAATACCTCCATTCAATCCTCTATTACCTACGTAACAAAAAAACAAAGGATTCAGTAATTTATATTATAATCCAAAAAATATTCTCTAAACGACTATTTCAAGGCAATAACTCATAGGATTTATCATACTTAATCCAAGGAGGGGAACCTAATTTGCAATATTATGTACTAACAGCCTTTAATCAAAACGGAAAGACTTTACTAGATGAAAAGTTTGAAGCAAAAGATGATCAAGAAGCAAAATATATTGGACAATTACGTTTACAAGAAAAGCAATTAGACCAACAAACACACCGTTGTAATTCTTCCAGTGGTAAGCTTCTTTTGTTTCATAGGTAGAGATTTGAATAAATCCACTCTTTTATATCTTTTTAAATCAAATAGATTACCTTGTGTAATCAACTGAAAATAAGCAGTCCACTTTATCTAATGGACTGCTTAAAGGTTATTGAACGGATTCCGTTTTAGGATCCCTAAGTCTGTTATATTCTACATTGAAAATTTAAACTTTGTTTTTGTGTTATATTCCTGTCCAGGCTCCAACACACATGAAGAAAAATGAGGTTGGTGAATTGAATCTGGTGGACCTTGTGTTTCTAAACAAAGTCCATAGTTTCTGCTTGAAGATCCATTAGGCGTATCATAGCTTCCTTCAAGCATGTTCCCTGTATACAACACTACACTTGGCTCATCTGTCTCAATCGTTAATTTTCTTCCACTTTCTTCATCTTCGAGAATAATCTCTTCAGCATGATTACTCGCTAATAAAAACGGGTGATCATACCCATTACCTACTAAAATATTTTGTTCATACGTAGATTCAATGCCATCGCGAATTTTTCGACCACTTCTAAAATCAAATGGTGTACCTTCTACATCGATTAACTCTCCAGTTGGAATAAGCTCTTGATTCAGTTCAATAAATTGATTACTTTTCATTGTTAATTGGTGATCAGCTATGTTACGTTTACCATTCCCGCTTAAGTTAAAATACGTATGATTTGTTAAATTAACAAGTGTTGTTTTATCTGTTTTTCCATGATATGAAATCAGTAGTTCATTCTCATTATTCAAGGTGTAAACAACCTTTAAAGTTAGATTCCCAGGATAGCCTTCTTCTCCATCGGGACTTGTGTAATAAAATTCCACACCCACTTCATCTTCACTTTCAAATACAGCGGAATCCCACAGCACGTGACTATATCCGATTGACCCACCATGTAAGTGGTTACTTCCGTCATTTTTAACCAATTCATAAGAAGTTCCCTCTAATTCAAATTGTGCATTAGAAATACGACCAGCAACACGTCCACAAACAGCTCCAAAAAAAGGTGGATTCACTTTATATTCTTCAAACGTATCATATCCAAGGACCACGTTCTCAAGATTACCGTGTCGATCTTTTGTTTTAATACTAGTAATGACACAGCCAAAGTTGATACAAGAAAGTTCCATACCGTTGTTATTTTTTAATGTGTATTGAAATACTGTTGCTCCATCTAATTGACCAAATAGTTGTTGAGTAATTTCCATGATTACCAGCCTTTCCATTCTATAAAAGTTACTTAATTAAGAAACACCTTGCTCTGGATTCCAAAATCCAAGTCATTTACGAATATGTAGAATTTGACCTATGTGATAAGCATTATGAAGAGTTAAATTTGCGGGTAACACGCCGATAATTGCTGAATGAGTAAGCGTTTACGATTCTCCATCTAAACTCTCCTTCTTTATTTAAGGCTATATTTCGTGAATGTTGTTGCTCCTATTTATTTTATAACAACAATCTATCAAAAAAGAGCCTCGTTTAAAAGGTAACTTCACTTCTTCATTTTATCGGTATTTGCTCATAAAAGAAATACTTCCTACTAAAAAAAACAAAAGCAACTTAGTTAGTCACTTTTGTTTCTGAAGAAAATAACTGCTCTAAAATCTTAATCTTCTCATTTGTGTAATGAACAAAATTATCATTATATGCTTTCGGTTCCTTGGGATTAGAAAACTGTGTAATCTTTCCACTTACAGGATCAACAAACTTACTAGCTGCCCCACAACCTAAGCCGATAATTGACTGCTGCTCTTCCATAATCATGATATTATAAATGCTTTCTTGCCCAGGTAACGCATATCCAACATTCTCAAGATTACCTAAAATATTTTTCTGACGATATAAATAATATGGGACATAACCATGAGTTTTCGTCCAAGTTTCTGCATTTTCCATCATCTGCGTAATCTCTTCACGGTCAGCAACTTTGTATTTCTGTTTATTTCTAGTCATTTCTGAAGCACGTTTAAAAGAAAGAGTATGAACGGTTAACGATTCTGGCATAAGCTTCTCAGTTTCATTTAATGTGTACTCAAATTCACTTAGACCTTCACCAGGCAAACCAATGATTAGGTCCATATTAATATTATTCATGCCCATGTTACGCGCTAAATGGAATTTCTCGATTGTTTCTTCTACTGTATGGTGACGACCAATTGCTTTTAACGTTTCCTGAATATAAGATTGTGGATTTATACTGATTCTATCAATTTTCCACTTATTAAGAACATCAAGCTTGTCAGGTGTAATTGTATCTGGCCTTCCAGCTTCGACTGTAATTTCGCGGATATTTTCTACATTTGGGAAGGACTGAACCATTTCCTCATAAAGCATATCCATTTCTTGTGCTGTAATACTTGTTGGAGTTCCACCACCATAGTATACCGTTGTAATATTTATTTCGTTATCCTTTAGCCATGTACCAATCTCGCGCATTTCATAGTGGAGGCCTCCTAGAAATGAATCAACAGAGCCTTGTTTTCCATTTATCGCATAAGCAGGAAATGTACAATACGCACATTTTGTTGGACAAAACGGAATTCCTATATAAATACTGACTTCATTTTTCAAGTCATACAGATCCGGGATCATTGTGAGTTGACGGTCAACAATTTGCTGCATTAATTCCACTTTTTCCCGACTTATAAGGTATTGTTCCTGTAATTGCTGATGCGCGGAGACTTTATCTACTCCACTTTGATGAAGCTTATGCAATAGCTTCGTTGGACGTATTCCCGTTAAAAAGCCCCAAGGCTGAATCATCCCTGTCAGTTTCTGCAGGACCGATACATAAGCATGTGAAACTGCTCGCTTTTCTTGTGTAAATAGTTCTTTCTCATTTGCATACGGGAGAATTTCTTTAACTATTTCTTCTTCTATTATTTCTTCTATTTCTACTGTTTGCTGATGTTTCAATCTAGCATGAACTTGTATTTCGTTCTCATTCGTCTGATAGGTGATCTCTACTACTATGTCATGAGGTTTTTCCTCATTTAACGTAGTATCACTTTCTTCGGAAAATAAATTTGTTATTGCACTTAGAGGTCTTACAAAGCGTTCATCACTTAGACCCTTTATCAAGACATTCACATTATCACCTTTTCATTTAAAAATCGCTCTTTATAGTTTACTTAATTTGAATGGTCATATCAACAGTCAGAAATATACAATGAGAGGATACGGGGACGTTTAGGGAGTTTGGACAATAGGGAATTAAACGAATAACCCTTCAAGTACTTTTAGGTCAATTTCAATTCACGCCCCATTCTAACACTATAGTTAAATTTCGCAGAAAAAAAACGTCAGTTTCCTGACGCTTACAGTTCATTCACTCTTGACTATATTACTTCTCTATTTTTATTTTACGCAGAAATTCTACTCTCTGTTGTTTTCTAAAATGCTCTTTTACCATGTATGATACACCATTTTGGTTGTTAGAACGAGTTACCCAATCAGCAGCTTTTTTTAATTCGTTTGGTGCATTCCACATCGCAACCCCTAAGCCAGCATGTTCAATCATTTCTATATCATCCATGCTATCCCCAATGGCTACTGTTTTATCTATAGGAATCCCAATGTGGTTGCAAAGAGTCTTTAATCCCGTTAATTTTGAAACACCTTTTGGGACAATCGCAAGGCTGCGCTCATCTACTTCAACTAGATTGACATAATGGAAATTTTCTTTTAACACACGAACGGCTTCTGCTCGTTCTGTCCCGCTTGAGAAGAATACTTCGATTTTTTGTGGAGCTAATGGATTATCTCTCAAATAATCTCCTAATGATGTAACAAATTGCATTGGATAAAATAATGGATCTCCTGCACCAAAAACAGCCTTTGAGATTAAGTTTCTAGGCATTCTCATTCGATTACCGATTGAAAAACGTTCGTGTAATAATCGAATACTACATTTATAGTTTTCGAGAACCTGAACTAAATTAAAAGCTCTCTCTTCTGCCAAGCGACTCTGGTAAATCGGATGATCTAGTGAAGAACTGATAAATGCCCCGTTATGAGTAATAAGAAGTGATTCTAGTTTTAGAGCTTTTGCTACTTTTTTAGCAGAAAGAAAATTTCGGTTTGTGACCAGTGTCACATAAATACCCTTGTCTTTCACATAATCAATCGCTTCTTTCGTCCCACTTTGGATCCGGCCATTAGGACGTAATAATGTTCCGTCGATATTAATTGCAAGTAATTGATAATTCATCAGAGAAGTCCCCCTATCTTTGGTGTAGCTTGCCTTTAACTATGGATATGAGGAGATATAACTCATTAGAACATGAGACGTTTTTTTGATCATGAAAATTTAGTGATTTTTAGCTAGAGTATCCTGGGATATACGGCGGGGTTTACCGTGAATACGGCGGGTTCGAACCAGAATACGGCCAGATTTGGAAAAAATACGGCCGGCGACAGATTCTTCGGGAAAACACGACCTCCTATGCGGCGGGTTTTATCGTGAATACGGCGGGTTCGAACCAGAATACGGCCAGATTTAGAAAAAATACGGCCGGCGACAGATTCTTCTTCGGGAAAACACGACCTTCTATGCGGCGGGTTTTATCGTGAATACGGCGGGTTCGAACCAGAATACGGCCAGATTCGAACAAAATACGGCCGGAGACAGATACTGTAGGAAACAGGACACTCGATCATCCAACTCCCCAGGAAAACCACAAGTAAAAATTCGAATCCACACAAAAAAGGGCCCTGAAGTAACAATCGCATTAATGCAATATTACTCCAGGACACCTTCTATCTTCTTTACTATTTAGTTTTGTTCCATACTTCCATAAAGCTCTTCTAGAGGCTTCATGATGATTTTGTTTAACTCACCGATTAACATGCTCATTCTTTGTTCAGTTTCCATTAATTTAGAAATAGATGCATGTTGTTGTACTAATGCAACCATTTGCTGTGCCTTTTCAACTTCTTCTTGAGAAATCTCTTGTCCAGACATTTGTTTTTGTTGAAGCTCTAATTGAACATTACGAAAGTTTTCGAACATTGTCTTTGCTGATGGGTCTCCGTTCACCTCGTTATACATTTGTAATAACGTTTTAAACTCATCGCTTTCTCGAATTGCTTTTTCTAGGTCATATGCAACATCATATAAATTTGCCATTATATTTCCTCCTTGAATTTTATTACCACGACTCCGCAGATACTTCCCCACTATAACAAACTATTCATAAAAAATCAGCTATAGACACTTTTTATGATATAAAGCCTAGAATTAAATCACATTAAAACCACGATAATTCCTTGAATGACCCCAATTAAGCCACCAAGAAACGCACCTAAAAAAGTAATCATTTTAAACTCTCTTCGTGAAATTGAAAGGACCATTTCTTCCAATCGTTCAACCGCAAACGATTCAACTTGATTTTTCACGATACTTTCAACATGTAAAACACTCATAATTTGATTCACGCGGTCTGCCACTCCATGTAATCCCAAATCAACTAGAGTCGGAACAAAGCTCGTGATCGAGTTCTTATAAGGCCCAACCAAAGAATGTAATGGAACACTGGTATACTCTTTAATTGGTACCAGTTTAATAACCTGTGTTTTAATCGTTGATAAAATAAGTCGTCTACCAATTTTCTCTTCAACTTGTCCACCAGTCCAGTCTTGCACCTTTTCCCATTCTGTTGTCATTAGCTGTTTTAATAGTTGTTGAGTCCCAGGACTATTAAGAAATTTGGTCACTTCAGGCTGAATTTTTTCAACCAGGCTTTCTTGTCCTAAAAACATTTGAATCATGTTACCAAGCATTTTTCTTGTAGCAAAGAAATCATTAATCATTTGACCTAGCTTTCGCTTTCCTTCATCACTATTAAAATACTCAGACCCTTTATCACTTATATATGTAGCAAGAATTGAAATATTAGCAGTGATTTTGTACTGAATCTCTTCCGGTAAAACATCTCGAAGCTTTTGGTCACTAACTTGATTCACCCACGCGATATATTTTTCTTCAACAAACTGTACAATCTTTTCCTCTGCTTTTTCTTCTAGTTGATTAATCCCCAAACTCGCAGCGATTTCATTTAAGTTTCGCTCATCTGATAGAAATCTCTCACACTCTTCCTTCCCCCACTTTTCAAGTGCATCTTTAAATGTAGGGTCTAAAAGTTTATTTTTTATGCTTTCCGGTGTTAGGAGATGTTCCACCACCATCTTACCTAGTTGGTTTGCTAGTTCATCTCTTCTTTTTGGAATCAACCCTGGGGTAAACGGGACTCTTTTGCCACCAATATATATGGCCTTATAGGGTCGAAACAGCATTTTGATTGCGAGTGAATTTGTAAAACCACCTATTAATGCTCCGATTAAAATCATAAATCCAATAATTAGTAAAGCTTCCATTCTAATCAACCTTCCAAATCTTTAAATATATTCTCACAGTTTTCTAAATCCCCTCATACGATACGATATCAGCACTAGCCTAATTTACAATTATAAAGATTGTTTACCAAGTCAGCAAATGAGGTTATCCATGATGTCCGAAAAAATTTATATTGAAATTAAAGCTATTCCAGATGAACTGCTTCCAACTCCACATATAATCGAAGTAGGCCTATCAATCGCCAATACTTTTAATATAAAAAGTGGTCAAAAGATTTCCCTTCAATGTGGGAGGAATAGTCAGCAGGTAGAAGCAGTATGTATAAAAGAAAGCGAACCAACTTTATATTGTTCACATTCAGTGCTAACTGAACTAATGCTACCACATGAAGATATACCTTTTACACTAACAGCACTTGAAAAAAATATACTATCTCTTGGTCCAGTCGTTTCAGTGATCACGGAAATTGCCGAAAAAAACAATAGTATATCTTTAGGATCAATTGAAGATTTTTGTGTGGAGCTAGCAAGGTATTGTAATCAGTTAGGGATTCTGTTTTATGTAACTGGGTTAAAGTTATTTCGCGAAAACATTGGGTTTATTTATATAAATAACACTTGGAAAAAATCAAGAGTACCTACGCCTAATGTTGTGCATAATCGTATTCATTCTCGTAAAAGGGAACATTCCGATACGTTCAAAGAGTTCACTGATTCATTGTCCACACTACAAATTCCTTATTTTAATGATCATTTTCTCAATAAATGGGAAGTACATGAAATTTTAGAAAAAGAAGACCATATTCACCCCTATCTTCCTGACACAAAACTGTTATTAAACAAACAAGTGTTAGACGAGATGATTTCTAACTATCCCACCGTCTTCTTAAAACCTATACATGGTAGCCAGGGAAAAAGGATTTTCAAAATCACTCGAAATGATGATGGCTTCTTTGAACTTGACTATACTACCTTTGCAGGTGAGATTGAACAAGAGTATGATTCTCTTCAGTCTTTATTCCTTTCTTTAAGATCAAGATTAAATAAACAGGGATATATCATTCAACAAGGAATTTCTTTATACACGTACCAACAAAGACCTCTTGATTTTCGGTTTTTATGTCAAAAAACAAAAGATGAAGAGTGGAAAATCACATCTACCGTTGCACGAGTATCATCAAAAGGAGATTTTGTTTCAAATCTCTCAAGAGGTGGGGAGTTAAAGAAGGTGGATGAAGTATTAAGTGGATCATTCAGTCCAAAAGAATGTAAACAAATCATAAAAATGATGAGAGAGTTAACAATTGAGATAGCTTCCTTAGTCGATGCTTCCATTACAGGTGTGTTTGGAGAATTAGGGATTGACTTAGCACTAGACCAACAAGGAAAGCCATGGCTCATTGAAATCAATACAAAACCTTCTAAAAATCAAGACCCTAAGTCACTTTCTTCTAAAGTCCGACCTAGTGCCAAGGCAATTATTATGTATTGTATGTATTTAGCGAAGGGGCCATTTTGATTATGTGAGTCTGAAGATTGTCAAAAGTCAAAAGATATTTACAGTGTGTATGTTTAAAAATAGCAGATTTTAAATGTTTAGAATCAATTAACTTCATGAGGAGTGATTATCATTGGTCTCACTAGGTATTATTACGATTCATCCTGGCCAGGAAAATGCTTATTTTTCTGAAGTCGCTAAAAGAGCCCAACAATATAACATTCAGGTGGTTCGGTTTACTCCTACGAGTATTGAACCCGCAACAGAAATCATACTTGGTCAAAAATACGATATTGAAAAAGAAGACTGGATAGATTCATCATTTCCACTTCCTGAATACCTATATGATCGTTGTTTTTACAGTAATGATGAAGCTTCCAAACGCGCTAAACCAATTATGCAATGGCTAAAATTAAATCCTAAAACCACCTTTTTAGGATATGGTCTGCCAAACAAGTGGGAGATTTATCAAGCCTTAAAGCAAGATAATGATATTTCATTTTACTTACCATCAACACATAAAGTTACCACGAGTGAATCTGTATTACGCCAACTAGGTAAACAAAAACACATTTTACTGAAACCAGAGACTGGTTCGATGGGTCGTGGAATTCTAGGAATTTCATTAACAAAAGAAGGAATCAACGTAAAAACACACAAAAAAAAGCATTTAATCGTGAAGACTTTTAACATGAAGAAAACATTTATTGAATTTATTGATGAGCTGTTACAAAATCACTCATTCATTTGTCAGCCATTTCTTCAAATACAAGATGATGATAACTCACCTTTTGATATTCGAATCCTCCTTCAAAAAACAACCAATGGGACTTGGGCAGAGGTAGGCCGAGGGGTTCGGAAAGGAAATAAAGATTATATCATTTCTAATATAAGCGGCGGAGGAGAGGTCATAAACTTTCATAAGTGGAGTAAATCCCTATCACCAAGAGAAATTTATCTTTTAAACGAAAATATCCAGACCATTCTTACCAAACTTCCGACTTTACTAGAATCATCCTTCAAGCCAATGTTTGAAATTGGGATAGATTTAGGGTTAGCCAAAGATGGAACAGTATGGATTCTCGATACGAATTCCAAGCCTGGACGGAAGGTTGTGTTAGCCACAGAACCTAACAAAGCAGAGGCGCTTTATAGTTCCCCACTTCGCTACTGCAAATATTTAGCTGATCAGTCCGTCAACGTGAAGAGGAGATGAACACTTTGAAAAAAATGCCATTTAAAATCATTAGCGATGAAGACGGGATGGTTTATGTTCCGGTTTCATTAAATCATCTAAAAGAAATAAATCAACTATCATTTGGTACTGCTTCATGTACTTGTAAAATAAAAGTCATAAAGCATGATCAACAAACAATCTCGATTTCAGAAGATTTAATTAAAAAACTTAATATTCCATATACAGGTTATACACACCTTATCCAACATGAAAATACACTTCACCTAGGTCCATTAGTTGGAATATTCACCGCAGGATTTACCGACTCCCTTTTAAGACCAATCGGTGAGCGATCATTATTTTTTTCTAAACTACTTTCAACTGAAAGTACTGTAGGTGCTTTTCCGTTTGTATTTGGTGCCCATCAAATTGACTGGGAAAACGGAACCATTGAGGGTCTTTTCTACTTAAAAAATGGCTGGAAGAAGATCACAGTTCCATTTCCAAACGTGATTTATGATCGTTTGCCTAATCGGAAGGCCGAAAACCATCAAGCATTAAAAAAAGTCAAAGAAAAGCTAAGTAAGGAATACTTAATACCATGGTTTA
Source organism: Litchfieldia alkalitelluris (assembly GCF_002019645.1). Lineage (GTDB taxonomy): Bacteria > Bacillota > Bacilli > Bacillales > Bacillaceae_L > Litchfieldia > Litchfieldia alkalitelluris. The sequence continues at coordinate 4,502,550 of NZ_KV917374.1, forward strand.
ATCCTGGTTTTTTCAATAAATGGGAAATCCATCAATTACTATCTGATGTGAATGAGGTGTCCGGTTTCTTACCTGAAACACATAAAAACCCAAGCTTTAGTCTGATTGAGATTATGCTATCAAAATATCAGCATGTGTATCTTAAGCCTGCGAATGGAAGCCTTGGTCTTGGTGTATTTCAAATTATTTATTCCAGAGAAGAAGAAGTGTATTACTGTAGATTTAAAGATGAATCAGAAAAAAATCGATTACAAAAATATTCTTCATTGGAAGCAATGATTAATCACTTATTCAAAAATAGAAAGCTTAAACATTATATTGTTCAACAAGGAATTACCTTAATCAGAAACAACCATCGAACCATTGATTTTCGTGTACACACAAATAAAGATCAAAATGGGAAATGGCAAATTAGCGTAATTGCTGGAAAAATCGCTGGAAGAGGAAGTGTAACAACTCATATTAACAGCGGAGGAGTCGTTAAAACACTTGAAGAGCTCTTTACAGACCCTAACGAGAAGAAACAAATAAAGCATAAGTTAGAAGAAGCCGTGTTAAGTTTGAGTCATGCAATTGATCAGAAAGTGGAAGGATCAATTGGCGAAATTGGATTCGATTTAGGGATTGATAAAAGCGGGAAGCTGTGGCTTTTTGAGGCTAATTCAAAGCCTGGCCGTTCAATTTTTTCACATCCAAGATTGCGGGAACAAGATTTATTAACTCGAAGATTATTTTTACACTATGCTGCATATTTAACAGAAACGATGATAAAGAAGCCAGAGGAGCTTCACCAATGATTTGCTTATACTATGATCCTAGCACTAAAAAATGGGCTCATAATGAAATCGATCAAGACTTAAGGTGGGGAAAATTTCAAATTCAAATCCCCTACTCAGGGAGCATCTCAAACAATATGCTCCCCTTTTTCCTATCTTCAGGACCTCATGGTAAATTCATACCAATTATTGGAATACTTGCGGCAGACTCAAAAAATAAATCAGCTTTTTTTGGTAATGCGCCCAAATTTATCCGCCTACAAGAAGCATTAAAAGAAAAAGGGGCATTGTCTATAGTAATCACCCCTTCATCCCTCAATGATCAAGAGGTGAATGGCTTTTATTATCTAAAACCAATTAATAAGTGGATCCGTATAACTATCCCCTTTCCAAATGTTATCTATAACCGCATACCTTTTCGAAAAATGGAGAAAGAACCAGCATTCCACTCCTTTTCTGAAATAATAAAAGAAAAGAAAGTCTTATTCTTTAACCCCTTCTTTTTCTCCAAATGGGAAGTTTATACTTCACTTTTAAAACACTCAAAATTAAGCAGTCATCTTCCTGTAACCAAACCATACAGTGCACAAGCACTGCAAGATTTTTTAAAGGACTATGATTCTGTCTATATTAAAGCCAACAAGGGGCATAAAGGAGAAGGCATATATAGAGTATCAAAAAAATCGACCCAGATTTTATTAAGTACTATTAGATTTGAGCAGCGGTTTGAATCTCTTACTTATTTACAAAGATATCTTAACGACACCTTAAAGAATAACGATTATATTATTCAGGAATCCATTCAATCCGACACCTTTGAATCAAAACGTTATGATCTAAGAATTCTCGCCCATAAGGGCCAAAATAGCCATTACAAAATTAGCGGCATCGGTATCAGACTTTCAGGATCTCAAGATGTTACAACACATATCCCTAATGGCGGAAGCATGATTGACAAGGTCCATCTTGAAGATAAGATTAATATGGATGTGGTCGAAGAAATTATAAATGCAATAGGGCAACAGCTTAGTACTGATTTTAAAGGGCTAATTGGTGAATTTTCTGTAGATCTCGGCAAATCAGTTGATGGAAATTATTATATTTACGAGGTAAATTCTAAACCAATGGTGTTTGATGAGCCTGAGATCAAAAAAAGAGGACTCGATAATCTAGCCAATCTTCTTTTGCAACTTACTCAAGTTAAAGAATAACAAGTCAAAGTTAATAAAGAATATGAACCCACTCCTTTTCAAACAATAACACTAAAAGGAGGAGTGTATATGAGTAAGGAATCAAAAAAGGTAGATAAAGATTTATTATATGAAGGAAAAGATGAAATGTATTTAGATGTTGATCGTTTTATTAATGAAGGAATGTCAGGTGGGTCAGTTCATCGCTTTCATGGTCCGACAAATATTGAAGAAGCTAGGGACTTCCCTGAGGAAGATCCACCTAATGAGGGTTAATTCATGTTTCGTTATGCTCATGGTTATTAAATTTAATAACCATGGGCTTTTTCTTTTGCTAAAATCACTCCTTTTTTTGTTATAATATTATTTAAAATAAGGCTAACCTGTAATGACAAGATTGTTAAAAGTTTTTATACACCTGAAAATAACTTTGGTTGTGGAGTTCCATGTGCTGCGGATCCACGTGGTCCGTGAGCCTCCTCGTCGCCAGGGGCTCCTGTGGGGTCTCACGAGACCACGGGACCCCGCAGGAGTCAAGTGGTTCTCCGCTCATTCCACACTAAGTTAGAAACCTTTTCATTCTCCATGGTGCAAATTTTAATTAGCATGGATATTCTTTAAAAATCTCTTTGAATTTGGAAGAACACATAAAACAATTTCAATAAGAAATAACATCCTTAGCAAGAACAGGATGAATATTTGAGGAGTAATTTATAAATGATTAATAAGCTGAAAAAATTTTATAAAGACTCGATGGTAATTGGGATGTCAGATGTAGTCGTTGAGGAATATTACTGGTTTTCTTCTGACGATGGTACGACATTTGGTATTGAAAAAAACCAAGTGACAAATAAAGAACAAGAATTATTAACCTCCCTCTTTCATGAGGTAAGCTTCCAGGAAAATGAGATGAGTGAGGAACAATCTGCATGGTATAACTTTCTTTTTCTTAATCAAGAGACATTACCTATTTCTCAAAAAAAATCTAACAATTGTCGCTTTATTCATTTTCATACAGATAAACCAATAACCGACCAACGTGATTTTCGTGAAGCCATTAATGCTATTTTTCCTTACGATGTGATTATTTTGTGGGAAAATGATTATAACGGGGTATTAATCGATACCCATACAGAACATTTAGATGATTATTTAGTTAGCTTTGAAGAAATAACAGATACAATTACTAGCGATTTTTACGTGAGGATTCGATTTTTTCTAGGTCAAACATATTCATTTGATCTTAGTGTAATGAATGATTTTCATTGGGAGAAAGAATGCTTTAAAAAGGCTCTTTCCTATTTGTCTAAGCAAACGATATTTAGACTTCATGAGGTCATTCCTTATTTAATCATTGAACAATCAAGTTCACCCTTGAAACAGAAAGTCTCAACGACTGTATTACGAGATTTACAAGAAGATAAAGAGTTACTAGAGACCATTAAAGTATTTTTAGAAAGTAATCTAAATGTATCCCTAGCTGCAAAAAAACTCTATATGCACCGAAATAGTTTGCAATACCGAATCGATAAATTCATTGAAAAAACAGGAATTGATATAAAGCACTTCCAAGGGGCTGTTACTACCTATTTAGCAATAATGATTCATGATCAATTTTCAGATTCGTAGACATGCACGAAAGCACTTTCATTTTTTTGTGCAACGTTTACATATACTTGGCTACCCACTTTGGGCTACACTATGTTTAGAAAGTAAACGATTTCATAGGAGGCACTAACATGGCTGAACTTAAACTACAAAACATTTATAAAATTTATGACAAAGAAGTTACTGCTGTAACAGATTTTAACCTTCATATTAAAGATAAAGAATTTATCGTATTCGTAGGTCCATCTGGTTGTGGTAAATCTACAACTTTACGTATGATCGCTGGACTAGAAGAAATCTCTAAAGGTGATTTCTATATCGATGATAAGCGCGTAAACGATGTAGCTCCAAAAGATCGTGACATCGCGATGGTATTCCAAAACTATGCATTATATCCACATATGAATGTATATGATAACATGGCATTTGGTTTAAAATTACGTAAATTCCCTAAAGCTGAAATTGAAGAGCGTGTAAAAAATGCTGCTAATATTCTTGGTCTTACAGAATATTTAGATCGTAAGCCTAAAGCTTTATCTGGTGGTCAACGTCAGCGTGTGGCTCTTGGTCGTGCAATTGTTCGTGATGCAAAGGTATTCTTAATGGATGAGCCTTTATCGAACCTTGATGCTAAGCTTCGTGTAGCGATGCGTGCTGAAATTTCTAAACTACACCAACGCTTACAAACAACTACAATCTATGTAACGCATGACCAAACAGAAGCAATGACAATGGCTACTCGCCTTGTTGTTATGAAAGATGGTGTTATCCAACAAGTTGGTGCACCTAAAGAAGTATATGACAACCCAGAAAACGTGTTCGTAGCTGGATTTATCGGTTCACCTGCAATGAACTTCTTTACTGGGAAACTTACAGATAACCAATTTTCGATTGGTAATGTAAAAGTGACAGTTCCTGAAGGGAAAATGAAAACTCTTCGTGACCGTGGCTTTGCAAATAAAGAGGTTGTTCTTGGAATTCGTCCAGAAGATATCCATGATGAGCCAGTATTTATCGAAGCTTCACCTGGTACTACAGTTAAGGCGAAAATTGAAGTAGCTGAATTAATGGGTGCTGAGACTATGCTTTACTCTGAAGTAGAAGGTCAAGAGTTTGTTGCACGTGTTGATTCTCGTACAGATATTAAACCTGGTCAAGAATTAGCATTAGCATTTGATATGAACAAAGTTCACTTCTTTGATGCTGAAACTGAACAAAGAATTCGTTAATAAGCCCCCCTTATTAATATATAATATACAAAAAGCCTCTGAAAATTTTCAGGGGCTTTTTATTTTATATTATAACAACCTCCTCCTTTTGCAAAAAATAAATCATCAACCTTTACTCGGAAAATTTTTAATATGTAAGAACTCTAACCACAAACCTTTCTTCCTTCTAAAATGTTTAATGAATCGCGTGAAAGGTTATTGAAGTAATAGAGCAACAGTAAATACATTTTTTTATGGGAGGAATTATTTATGAAAACATTAGTTAGGGAATATACTGATGAGAAAAACTTAGTTGAAGATGTTAAAGAGCTGAAAGAACTTGGAGTGGCTCAGAATAATATCTATGTTTTAGCTCACCAAGATGATCGAACTGAATATGTAGCTGAAGAAGCAAATATCAACCGAATAGGTATTGAAGAACTAGGATTAGCAGAATCTCTTCATACTCTTTTTGAACATAAAGGAGACGAATTAAGAACTAAAATTGAGGAAATGGGATTGACTAGGCAAGATGCTGAAATTTACGAAGAGAAATTAGATGAGGGCAAGCTTCTTCTATTTGTAACAGATTCAAATAAATTAAATGGTATGTTTGAATAAGAAGTCAGTAGAGTTTTCTAACAAAGGATTCATTTAAAGAAAGATAAAAAAAGAAGAGAAATTATGAATCTAAAGAAAGAATTCCTTAATAAGCCTACCTTAATATATCTTGGAAAACCTCTTAATAATTATGCAAAGGTTTTTCTAGAAAGTAAATATAGCGTAAGAAGTAAAAAACTAAAAAACAACTGCTATCCGATTTAAATGGATGGCAGTTGTTTTTTTATAATACTTTATCTAAAAAGTCTTTTGCTCTGCTTGTACGAGGATTATTAAAAAAGTCAGTAGGTGAGCCTTCTTCTAGTAATACCCCATCATCAAGGAACAAAACACGATCTGCTACTTCTCTAGCAAATCCCATTTCATGTGTAACTACCGCCATTGTAATACCTGTTTGAGCCAAGTCTTTCATTACATTTAGAACTTCCTTGACCATTTCTGGATCTAACGCTGAAGTAGGTTCATCAAAAAGCATTAACTTCGGCTCCATAGCCAAGGCACGAGCAATGGCCACCCTCTGTTTTTGTCCACCTGAAAGACTGCTTGGATATGCTTTTTCTTTTTCAGTTAGGCCAACCTTTCCTAGTAACTGTCTTGCTTTTTCTTCTGCAACTTGTCGGTTTTCACCTTTAACCTTAATTGGCGAGTAAGTTAAATTTTCTAAAACTGTCATGTGTGGAAACAAATAAAAATGTTGAAATACCATACCTATTTGTTGTCTAACATTCATAATATTTGTTTTCTTATCCGTGATCTCTTGATGGTCAATCCAAATTTTACCTTTTGTTGGAGTTTCAAGTAGATTCAAACAACGAAGAAATGTCGATTTACCTGACCCTGAAGGACCTATAATGGAGACGACCTCTCCACTTTCAATACTAGTAGAGATATTTTTTAACACTTCATTTTTCCCAAACTGTTTATGGAGGTTTTCAACCTTAATCACTATATCTCAACCTCCTTTCAACCACTTTACCTAACATCGTTAGTCCCATTACCAGTAGCCAATAAATTAAGCCAACAAAAATTAATGGTTCAAAGTTACGATATATATCTGCCCCTACCACTTGAGCCCGGCGCATCAAATCTAAGTATCCTATCGTTGAAACAATCGCTGATTCCTTAGTTAAGGTAATAAATTCATTCATTAGTGCAGGTAGAATATTTTTTAATGCTTGAGGTAGGATGATGTCCTTCATCATTGAACGGTAAGGTACTCCCAGTGCCTGTGCTGCTTCTGTTTGACCTTTATCAACCGCTTGTATACCGGCTCTAATAATTTCGGAAACGTAAGCCGAAGAATTCAATCCAAATGCTAAGATAGCTGATAAAAATGGAGAAATATCGTAACCAGTTAATTGTGGGATAGCAAAATAAATGATCATCAATTGCAGAATTAATGGTGTGCCACGGAATATTGATGTATATGCATCACCAAACCAGTTCAACCACTTAATTCTAGAAATTTTAAAGAGTGCTAAAACCGTCCCAAAAACAAACCCAAATATTATAGAAACAACTACAAATTGTAACGTAACCCATATTCCTTCTAGTATAAAAGGAATATAAGGCACAATTTGGCTAAAATCCAAATTCATGCCTTACACCTCACTTCATATTAAAATTAAATTTTAATTATTCTTCCTCAGTAAGCCATTTTTCTTTTAGTTCTTCAAGCTTTCCGCTTGCTTGCATTTCTTCAATGACTTTGTTTACATCATCAATCAATTCACTACCTTCTGGGAATGCAACTGCCATTCCTGGAGAACTAGATGTCGGATCATCAAAACCAGCAAGGTCTTGTTCCTTAATATATCCAGTAGCAACTGATTTATCTAAGTAGGCAACATCAATACGATTAGATAATAGTTCTTGAATTAAAGTTGTAGAATTATCTACTTGCTTCATTTCAAAATCAATCGTTTCTTGAAGCTTCTTTGCACCTTCTTCTTGAATAGTTCCTAATTGAACTCCAACCTTTTTACCAACAAGATCATCAATTGTCTTAATCTCAGAATCCTTAAGAGTTAAGAACATTTCTCCTGAATGATGATACTGAATTGAAAAGTCAACGTTTTTATCACGTTTTTCAGTTGCAGACATCCCTGCAAGAACTATATCTACACGATTTGTTTGTAATGCTCCAACAAGTCCATCAAATTTCATATCTTCAATTTTCAGCTCATATCCTAATTCTTCTGCAATATGTTTTGCTAAATCAATGTCAAAACCAACAATCTCTCCAGATGGATCTCTTGATTCAAATGGGGCAAAATCTGCTGATGTTGCCATTTTAAGTACTTTAACTTCTTCAGTTTTATCTTCTCCTGTTTGTTCTTCTTGTTGACCACCTTGTCCACATGCAGTTATAAGTAAAAGTGAAAATATGATAGTCATAAATAAGAATTTCTTTTTCACAATAATTCCTCCAAATATATTTTATTGTTTTTCTAGTGAATTTTTATTCAACGAAACGTATCTTAACACATTAATTTAGAATTGAAAAGACTCTTTTATAATATAAAAATATTCTAACTAATTATTATATTTTATATAATTTTTTCAGTGTTCTTTTATTTTTGTCAACTTGAGAAGATTGTTATCTGACTTGCTCAAATGCCAATCACAATAAGCAATTAAAGGAAAAACTAACTCCACATATTAGACAAGATTTCATTTAATGCACTTGTGTTTTCAGATTAAATTCATTTTTCATTTTTTCAAATTCTTCTTTATTTGTTATTAAATCATAGCCCGTAAGTGCAAGGGCCAAGGTACCACTTGAAAGAATCCTATGAGAATTATCAGAGATTGTTAAATCTGCAAATTCCTGTGTATGAGCGATGAGTCCTGGTGAATCTAAACCAATATAAGGATGAATTGCAGGTACTACATGACTAACATTTCCCATATCAATGGAGCCATATGTCTCTTTCGCTTTATTGACTTCTACGACATCAGTGGTTAGGAGGTTTTTAGTAAATAGGTTTGATAATGTTTGATTGGTAATCATATTGTCGTAGCTTAACTCATAGTTATGAATGCTAAGTTCTGCTCCAGTCATTAATGATGCTCCCTTGGCAATCTGTTTCACCTTTTGAACAACTTCTTCTAAATAGATCCGGCTTTTTGCACGAATATAGAATTGAGCCACTGCTTTATCTGGAACAATGTTTGCCGCAAGTCCACCTTCTTTAATAATTCCATGGATTCTCACATCTGAAGTAAGGTGTTCACGTAAAGCATTAATACCGTTAAATAGTTGGATGACCCCATCAAGAGCATTTATACCTTTTTCTGGAGATGCTGCAGCGTGGCTACTTCTTCCCTTAAAATCAAATTGAATTGCATCTATAGCAAGAGATTCTCCGCTTTCATAAGATTGATCAGCAGGATGTAAAATCATGGCTGCGTCGATGTCGTCAAAAATTCCTTGTTCAGCCATTGGAACTTTACCTCCGTTTGTTTCTTCTGCGGGTGTACCAAGGACAATTACTCTTCCACCAATCTCATTTAAAACTTTACTTAAAATTACTGCTGCACCTGCACTCATCGTTCCTATCATATTATGTCCACAACCATGCCCTACACCAGGTAAAGCATCATATTCGGATAAATACGCGATGGTAGGTCCTTTTTTGCCACTATCAAAAATCGCTTTAAAAGCGGTAGGTCTGTCAACAATCCCCTTTTCAATTTTAAAATTATGAGCTTCAAGGAATTGGACTAAAAGGTCCATTGATTGATATTCCTGATCTCCTAATTCTGGATGATGATATAAATAATCACTCATTTCCCACAATTTAACTTGAACTACGTCAAGATGTTTTTTTAATATATCTTCCATATAAATTGACTCCTTTGATTTATTCCGACTGAATTTCGAATAATAATGTATAAAAATACATCTTAAGCGAAAATAAAATTTCTAACAAGACCTTTTCCATAAATTTTTTAAACTAATCATTGTTCCTCTAGTCTTCCGAATTTCTAAGAATCATCTCGCACGATCTTATAGAATCCTCTATATAAGATCATCATTTGCATTTCAAGCCTATTTATTTGTTACCCATTAAATAAGGATAGCCTAGTGTATATACTACAATCTGCTTTCATCATTATTTAATAAGAAATATCTAAATTGCTGCTTAAATATTTATAGCACCATCCAGAGTATCAGTGAAAGAACTACTCTGAATTGGGGTGCCTTTTGTTGTGTTTTATTCTTGTATAAACTTAACATCTGTTCTTGAACAGTTATCACAATAAAACAAATGTGCACATAGATGTTCACTTAGTGTTTTCTTATATCCATCGATTTGCTTCATACCGTCAATTTCCATATATGCGCTATAATCATCAAAATAATCAATCATTCTTCCACCATCATTCAATTCACTTCCACAAGACTCACAATTATAGTGGGCAGTTTCAAATCCATTACATAGAGGACACATGGACATCATAAATCCCATCCTTCTTTTTTTATAAGGCTCTTTTCTAAAGGATTGCTGCTAATTGACCTTTTATTAGGTAGGATACACTATTTCACTTGATATTATGGTTATCAATTAAGAAGAAAAGATGCCACTCGACCAAGTTCATAGTGATTATAGAAGACCTTTAATAGCAACAAAGTTTACGAAAACAGCTTTTTATAATTACATTATTATTTTAAGAAGACATTCGAACAGTATGTATGCTTAATAGATGGAACCATTTACCAATAAATTAAACGGATAAGATTTAGTAAATCACGCCATAATATTTACTGAACACAGCGCAGCAAGGCAATAAGTTAAATAAACAAACAAGATTTCAAACACAACTGCTTTATATCCGAGATTCATTAAAACGGAATTTACATCGAAAAAAACTTTTGAAAAAAAATTAAAAAAAATGAATAAAAAAAAATAAATTACACATTCTAATAAACGTAACACAGAAAACACCGACACAAAACATTGGGTTCGCCAAGTGGCAATGGATTACATCCATAACTGGTGCGATACCAGTAAACCCAACCAAAAAACTTTTATGAGGAGCTGAAAGAACATGGCAAACAACAACAGTGGAAACAGCAACCAATTACTAGTTCAAGGAGCTCAGCAAGCTATCGATCAAATGAAATATGAGATCGCATCTGAATTCGGTGTAAACTTAGGTGCAGATACTACTTCTCGTGCTAACGGTTCAGTTGGAGGAGAAATCACTAAGCGTTTAGTATCAATGGCTCAACAATCAATGAGCGGCTTCAACGGTCAATAATAAAAACTTAATATAATGGCTCGGGTCCCAAGACAACTTGGGACCCTTTCCTTGTTTAAAATACTATTTCATTTAATCAGTATCAGACAAACAACTTACCCCATATAGTAAAGTAAGATGAATACAGAATATAGAAGCAGAAAGGGGTTTTTTGATTGTTTGATGCCATTGACTGGAAGCTGCTCACCTTTGTTTCATATACCCTCTTTCATGAATATATTGTCCACATACGTTTTCCGCAAATTTATTATCTAGAACAAGCAAAGCAGGCAGAGTTAGATTCAATAAAGCATGATTAGTAATCCCTAAAATTGGCCCTCTACTTAACAGATGTTTTGGAGATGATAAAAAGGACTCGAAATCTAAGGAGGGTCAGATAATGGAAAATTTTTTTCAGTCACTTTTAGCAAAGACTCGTGAAGTAGTTGGAATAACAACGAACGAAATATCTGAAAAAATTAATACACTTATACAACAACCTACCTTCTCCGTTGAAGAACTAGCGGCATTTGTAGCAACACATCCGGATACAAGCTTTAAGGAAAAGTCTATGTTAGGAATTAAATTGAATTCTTATGAACTGTTAATTGGAGATGTTCATTTCCACCTTGAAACAAAGGGCCATGCTGGGGAATACATCCTAGAGCTATTGATACGAAACAAAGTAGAAAACTTGTTTCAATATTATTCGTATGAGCATAATCTAAAAACAAATAAACCGCTAAGACTTTCAAATAATATTAATGAGTTATTACATTAAACTTTTTCGGAAAAGTTTAACTATCTACCTTTGACTTTTGGTAAAAGGTAATAGATCAACATCTTTTTCAGAAAAGAGCCGTACATTAAAAATAGAGGAGCCTTTGGGCTCCTCTATTTTTTAATCTTCTATTACAGGCTCGTTAATCCGAACTCCTATTTTCCTTATTCTTCGACTCTCTACCTCAAGGATGGTTAATGTCACATTTTCATAATCAAAATGCTCTCCAACCACTGGAATTCTTTCAAGTGATTCTGATACCCAACCACCTAACGTATAATAAGTGCTTTCTGGCTCCTCAATGTCAATAAGCTTAACAAACTCATCAAGTGGAAGCTCTGCATTAAATTCATAATTCGAATCATCTATTTTTGTGTATGTTTTAATTTTTTCATCATGCTCATCCCAAATTTCACCGACAATTTCCTCAAGCATGTCTTCAAGAGTAATCAAACCGGAGGTACCACCAAATTCATCAATAACAATGGCCATGTGGGTTTTGTTTTTTTGTAATTCAGGAAGAAGGGTTGAAATTTTCATCGACCTTACAACAAAAATTGGATCTCGTATTAAATCCCTTATCACGATTTCATTTTGTTGAACCAGAGAACTTAGAAATTCTCGTTCAGACAAAATTCCAATGATGTTATCAATATTATCTTCATATACAGGTACTCTTGAATATCGCTCTTCTAAGAACATATCTCTAATTTCCTCAATGGGTTGAGATACTTCTACTGCCACCATGTCTATTCTTGGAGTTAGTATTTCACCAACTAATATATCATTAAAGTCCAATGAACGATGGACTAATTCTTTTTCTTGGTTGTCGATGACACCTTCTTCTTCACTTAAGTCAATCATTACCTTGAGCTCTTCCTCGGTTACTGAAGGTGAAGCATCTTTGCTTTTAATGAGCTTTGAGGCTGCTGTTTTTAGCAAAACAAACAAATATGTGACAGGCGTTAAAATTTTCATTAAGAAAAATAAAATTCCTGAAATCTGTAGAGTAAATGTCTCTGCATTTTCTTTAGCAAATGATTTTGGTAAAACCTCACCAAAGATTAATATTAAAATTGTCATCACCACAGTACTTATAATAAGACCAGTATTTCCACCGAAGAGCTCTGTAGCGACCTGTGCTGAAATAGAGGCTGCTGCAATGTTAACAATATTATTACCAACCAGTATGGTTGAAAGTGCTTTATCAAAGTTTTCAGTGATATATAACGCTTTTTTACTACCGCGTCGATTTTCATCACTGTAATTTTTAAGTCTAATACGGTTTACACTTGAAAAAGCTGTTTCTGTTGCTGAAAAAAAAGCGGATAAAAAAATTAAAAAAACTAACAAAGAAATCGTACTCAGCGGCAAATCGCCCAAGAATGTTCACACTCCTAAAATTTCTACTACCCATTATTTTATTATACTTTATCATAAACATACTTTTTTCTTTCTTTTAATTTGAGAAAAATATGCTAAACTTAATCATATCAGAAAGTAATCTAAATTAAAATAAATATAATTTCCAATTCTAACGCAGATACAACTTTTATTTCTCAAAAAGGAAAGTCCCATACTTCCCTGATCAAAAGATTATATATCCCTTGATCTAAGGACTTCTAGCATGGCACTTTAAGCATTTACATCCCATCAAGATTCAAATAAATTATACCCTATGAAAAGTGTTAAGATGATGACCGAAGCGATATTTAATGTGACAGAAAGCTCCTCCATGTCTCTCCTCCTAAAAAGATTCTTATTCATAAGGTAGCATACATTTAAGATATCAATTAGCTTAAATAAGGATAATTTGTTTCGATATTTTGAACGTTTTTAGGCAATATCAGATGCTTTTCCTTGCTGTAATTCATACATTTGATAATACTTCCCTTTTTTGTTCATTAATTCATAATGACTTCCTTTTTCAACGATTTCTCCACGATCCAGCACAAGAATCTGATCTGCATTTTTAATCGTAGATAATCGATGGGCAATAATAAAGGTAGTTCTCCCTTTTTTCAAAATCTCAAGTGCATTTTGAATAATTGCTTCTGTCTCAGTATCTATGCTTGCTGTTGCTTCATCTAGAATTAAAATAGCTGGATCAAAGGCTAATGCACGTGCAAATGAGATTAGCTGGCGCTGTCCGGAAGAAAGAGTACTTCCTTTTTCAATGACAGGTTCATCATATCCTTTTGAAAGGTTTTTCAGTAACTGATCTGCTCCTATATCATTCAAAGCCTTGTCGACCTTTTCACGACTAATAGCTGGATCATCAAGACTTACATTACTTGCAATCGTACCAGTAAATAAATATGGATCTTGAAGAACAATTCCCATATGCTTTCTCAATACTTGTTTAGGTATATCGTTAATATTCATTCCGTCTATAGTGATTTTACCTTCCTTAATGTCATAGAAACGGAACAACAAATTCATAATTGAGCTTTTCCCGGAGCCTGTATGGCCGACCAAGGCAATGGTTTCTCCTTGCTTTGCTTCAAAGTGAATGTCCTTTAAAACATACTCATTTTCCTTATAGCCAAAATTCACATGCTCAAAATTAACATGACCTTTGTAGCGTGGAATTTCTTCTGTACTAACATCCACTCCATCTAAATCTAGTAACTCAAACACACGCTCTGACGCAACTAATGACTGTTCTAAAATAGCCAACTGATTAACCATTCCCGTTATAGGTTGGAATAATCGATTTAAGTAATCAACGAAAGCATATAAAACACCTAAAGAAATCACACTGTCTAATCCCAGTGAGCCCGCACCGAAATACCAAATCAGTGCTACGAATGAGATATTCCTCAACACCCCTACTAAGTTATGAGAGGTTAGGGCATTTAATTTCAATAATTTATTCTGATAGGTGAAGTGCTCATCATTAAGTGCTTCAAATTCATTCTTTGCAACTTCTTGTCGGCGAAATGCTTGAATAATTGACATACCTTGTATAGATTCATTAATCGTTCCATTTATATCACTTAAACGAGAACGTATCATATGGTTGTACTTTGACGCGAATTTACGATACACCTTAATCCATATAACGAGGATAGGTACTATTACCATACAAATAAGCGCTAATGTCGGTTCTAACAAGAACAAGGCTATAAAGATTCCGGTAATATATATGATACTTGTAAAGAAATTGGCTAAGACAGTCACATATAAATCACGGATCGCTTCGGTATCATTCGTTACCCTTGACACTATCTTCCCAGCAGGTAGATGATCGAAATAATTGATAGGTAAACGTTGAATTTGCCCAAATACATCTTCACGCATTTTTTGAATGATTCGGTTGGCTGAAGTCTGTAAAAAGTATCTTTGACCGAATGTGAAGATTGAAGCAACTACTAATAAAACAAAATAAATAATAATTAGATTTATTAATTTTGGAATTTCTGGCTTGTAAAAGTTAAATAGTTCTGTAGATGATAGTTTTTCGGCATTGTAGGTCTCACTCTTACCATTTCTTGAAATCGTTAATAGCTCTCCTTGGATTGATCTTTCACCATCAAAGGAAATTTCATTGTTGACAAAATAATAAGATCTACTTACCTGTAACACTCGAACTTCTTGACCTTTTTCTTCGTTTTCACCAAAATGGTCTGATCTCTTATACCATTTTCCGTTGTATAAGACAGCATCGGTTCCTTCGTTAGACTCAAACCAAGGGTTCTCTATTCCTAAAATATGCTCATCAATCATCTTTTTGGCGATAAAAGGGCCCGTTAATTCAGCTGCAACTGCAATAGATAACATTACTAAAGCAAAAATAATCGTTTTCTTAAAAATTAGGGCATATCTGAAGAGTCGTTTTCCAGGTTTCATGCAGACACCCCACTTTCTTGCTTTTCCTTCACTTGTTGGCGGTCATATTGTTCCTTATACCAACCATTCAAAGCTAAGAGTTGTTCATGTGTTCCTTCTTCTATAACCTTTCCATCATCTAATACCAAAATCAAATCAGCATGTTCTACTGCTGAAAGTCGATGAGTTGTGATAATGGTCGTTTTTCCAGCTCGTTCAGTACGAATATTCTCAATGATGGCAGCTTCTGTCTTCGCATCTACAGCTGAAAGAGAGTCATCTAAAATTAAAATTTCCGGATTAACGGCTAGTGCTCTGGCGATTGAGATACGCTGTTTCTGACCACCAGATAATGAAACACCTTTTTCCCCAATAAGCGTGTTCAATCCATCTGATAACATCGTGATATCTTTTGTAAAAGCAGCTAGCTTTATCGCTTTTTCAAGATCCTGTTCAGTTGCATCTTTGACACCAAACAAGATATTTTCTCTAACCGATCTAGAAAATAAAACATGATCCTGTGGGACATAACCGACCCATCCTTGTATTTCTTCAATCCTAATCTTCCCAATTGGAACATTAGAAATCGAGATCTGCCCACTACCCAATGGGTATTCTCTGAGCAGTTGTTTCACCAGGGTTGTTTTACCACTACCGGTTTTCCCAACCACACCAAGTGTTTGCCCCTTACTAATTTTAAAAGAAACATCTCTTAGGTTTGTCACAGTCGAAGTCGGGTACTGAAAGGTAACATGTGAAAACGAGAGTTCACCCGGAGTATCAACTGGAATAATTTCATCGTGATTGGTCACATCAGGCTTATAAGAAAGAGTCTCATTCACTCGATCAAGTGATGCATTTCCACGTTGCATGATATTAATCAACTCACCAATCGCAAACATTGGCCATATCATCATCCCTAAATATACATTGAATGATACAAGTTCTCCGAGTGTGATTGTATTATGAAAAACAAGATAGGCTCCATAACCAAGTCCAATTAAATAACTTATACCTACCAGTAACTTCATTGTGGGCTCAAATAATGCATCTATTTTTGCAACTAATACATTCTTTTCATACACGTCTTCAGTTAGTCGGTGAAAACGTGCTTGATCGGCCTTTTCTTGAACATACGCTCGGACTACTCGGACTCCGGCAATTGACTCTAACACTTGATCATTCATATCCCCAAAGGCATCTTGAGCCTTCATGAAGCGTTGGTGGATTTTTTTACCATATATCTGCATAACAATGGCCATGATGGGAAGTGGAATTAACGCTGCAAAAGTAAGTTTCCAACTTATCAAAAATCCCATTGTAAATAAAATAGTAATCATAAAGATACTTGAATCAATAAGGGTCAAAATCCCAAATCCTGCTGTTTGCGAGATTGCCTTTAAATCATTCGTCGCACGAGCCATTAAGTCTCCAGTTCGATTTTTTTCATAAAATGGTGGTGTCATTTTTAATAAGTGCTTCATGAATCTACCACGTAGAATTCGTTCTACTAAAAACGCACCGCCAAATAGTTTATACATCCATGTATAGGTAATCCCATAAATAACAATTGTTAATCCAGTTAAAAACAAAAGATAGTGTAGAATTTTCTCTTTTGTTAAGCTTCCTGCTCGAATTTCATCAATCGCCACACCAATTAATTTAGGTGGGATAATCTCAAGAATCCCTACAAAAATTAATAACCCAACTGCAACTGTATATCTTTTCCAATATCGTTTAAAGAACCAGGCTAATTTTACTAATACTGATAACATTGTTGTAATCTCCCCTCATTGTCCCTATCACTAGCCACCCTCAAGATCTCCTGCATACATCATTCCAATTGCTACAACTACATTCATTTAAAGTTCCTCCTTAAATAGATTTATATTGTTAACTTCCAAATGGAAAATTCAACCAACAAAAAGAAGCATAACGCTTTGTTGCGATATGCCTGAAATTGAGACAAATGAGTCTAAAGCTCACTTTATCGTCCATTAATAAAAGCACACATCACGACTTAGAAACTCGTGACCTGTGCTTATTTTATATAAAGATAAAAGAAATTGAACATTTTTATCCTATTATAAAAAGAAGGGTCACGAAATTGTTATTAACTTGATTGCAAACATCATGTGAAATTTTCATTTCGAATCCCTCCTTTTCCAATTTATAGTATTTATTCCTTTGTTAGCTTATCACCGTATTCATAATTTTGTCAATTACTACTTTTTCGACAAATTTGACTAATTATAGTAAATAGAGAGTTTGATTGCTCCTACTATCTGGAAAGGTGCAAAAGTTATCCGAAAAGTCATGGTAAGTTCGGACGGCTTGGGGACCAAAAGATCAAAACCTGTCTGAAGTCGGAGCAAGTTCGGACAGCTATGGGACCAAAAGATCAAAACCTGTCTGAAGTCAGATCAGGTTCGGACAGCTATGGGACCAAAAGATCAAAACCTGTCTGAAGTCAGAGCAGGTTCGGACAGCTATGGGACCAAAAGATCAAAAGCTGTCTGAAGTCGGAGCAGGTTCGGACAGCTTGGACCCCAAAAGATCAAAAGCTGTCCGAAGTCAAGGTAAGTTCGGACAGCTTGGACCCCAAAAGTTCAAAAGCTGTCCGAAGTCAAGGTAAGTTCGGACAGCTTGGACCCCAATAAATCAAAAGCTGTCCGAAGTCAAGGTAAGTTCGGACAGCTTGGACCCCAATAAATCAAAAGCTGTCCGAAGTCGGAGCAGGTTCGGACAGCTTGGACCCCAATAAATCAAAAGCTGTCCGAAGTCAAGGTAAGTTCGGACAGCTTAGGGACCAATAGATCAAAAGCTGTCTGAAGTCGGAGCAGGTTCGGACAGCTTGGACCCCAATAAATCAAAAGCTGTCCGAAGTCAAGGTAAGTTCGGACAGCTTAGGGACCAATAGATCAAAACCTGTCTGAAGTCGGAGCAAGTTCGGACAGCTATGGGACCAAAAGATCAAAAGCTGTCGAAGTCGGAGCAGGTTCGGACAGCTTGGACCCCAATAAATCAAAAGCTGTCCGAAGTCGGAGCAAGTTCGGACAGCTATGGGACCAAAAGATCAAAACCTGTCTGAAGTCAGATCAGGTTCGGACAGCTATGGGACCAAAAGATCAAAAGCTGTCGAAGTTGGAGCAGGTTCGGACAGCTTGGACCCCAAAAGATCAAAAGCTGTCCGAAGTCAAGGTAAGTTCGGACAGCTTGGACCCCTATAAATCAAAAGCTGTCCGAAGTCAAGGTAAGTTCGGACAGCTCGGACCCCAATAAATCAAAAGCTGTCCGAAGTCAAGGTAAGTTCGGACAGCTTAGGGACCAATAGATCAAAAGCTGTCTGAAGTCGGAGCAGGTTCGGACAGCTTGGACCCCAATAGATCAAAAGCTGTCTGAAGTCGGAGCAGGTTCGGACAGCTTGGACCCCAATAAATCAAAAGCTGTCCGAAGTCAAGGTAAGTTCGGACAGCTTAGGGACCAATAGATCAAAAGCTGTCCGAAGTCGGAGCAAGTTCGGACAGCTTGGACCCCAATAGATCAAAAGCTGCCCGAACACATAAGAAATACCAAGAAAGTAATCTATGCTAGACCCCACAGGAGAATCTACGGCGAGAAGGCCGCCTCACCGCTCTGCCAGCTGAAAGGGCGTGAACCGCAAGCGTATTGCACTTACTCAACTATTTATTATCTGTTTAGCCAAGAGCTTATTATTTAAATAGATTCTACATTCAAATCTGGAGTAGTTAATTCCACCGACAAAACCTCTGCCGCTGACTTAGAATCAACACTCTTACTTATAGCAGAAACAACAGCCACACCATCTGCTCCAGCTTCAATCACAGGCCTAATTAACCCTGTTCCAATCCCCCCGATACCTACAATAGGAAGAACTAACCCAGCCTCACGCATTTCCTTTATCATGTTCGGCCCCATAACATCTCTTGCATCTTCTTTTGTTTTTGTTTCATACATTGGCCCAACACCAATATAATCTGCACCTTTTTCGATTGCATACAATGCTTCTTCTAAATCATGAGCTGATACACCAAGAATCAATTTGCCTATTTTTGCTCTAACCTCCGACACTGGCTCATCTTCTTGTCCAATATGAACCCCATCTGCACCAATCTCAATTGCTAAATCAACATCATCATTCACAATAAAAGGCACATTATTTTCTTGACATATTTGTTGCAAATCTTGTGCAAGCTGCTTTTTCTCTAAGCCTTCTAATGCACCTTTACCTTTTTCACGAAATTGAAAAAGAGTAACTCCACCAGCAATTGCTTCTCTTAATACTTCTCTTGGGTCACGATCACAGTTCGGGCTCCCCATTACAAAGTATAGTTTTAAAGTCTTTTTTAGCGATTCCATTATTCTTTCTCACCTCGATTACGATATGCCCAATGGTTGGTTGGTCCATGACCAGCACCAATGCCTAATGTATCTTCAATGGCAGCTTGAATAAATGCTTTTGCAACGACTACTGCATCTTTGACAGAATTACCTTTTGCTAATTCAGCTGTTATTGCAGCTGCAAAAGTACAACCCGTTCCATGAGTATGCTTTGTTTCTGTACGAGCAGCTGTAAACAACTCAAACTGATTGCCATCATATAAAAGATCTGTTACCTCATGCCCTTGACCATGCCCACCTTTAATTACAACATTCTTAGCACCTAGTTGATAGATTACTTCTGCCGCACGTTTTCGGTCATCAAGAGACTCTATTGGAAAGCCAACGATAACTTCTGCCTCTGGAATATTTGGAGTGATTACATGAGCGAGTGGGATAAGATGGGTTTTAAGTGCACCTACAGCTTCTTCTTGTAACAACGGTGCTCCTCCCTTGGCAACCATGACTGGATCGACCACAAGATTTTGTAAATTGAATTCCTTAATTTGAGCTGATACAGCTTCGATTAACTCACTACTAAAAAGCATACCAGTCTTAATTGCATTAGGATGGAGGTCCTCAGCAATTGATTTAATTTGTTGTACTACCGCTTCTATTGGTAAGGGGTATACGCCTTGTACTCCAAGCGTGTTTTGTGCAGTCACTGCAGTGATTGCTGACATTCCAAAGACCTGTAATTCCTGGAATGTTTTTAAATCTGCTTGAATTCCTGCACCTCCCCCACTGTCTGATCCTGCGATTGTCAAAGCTTTTACGACCATAACAAAAAACCTCCCACTGGTGTTGAAACATATCCTATAGTATTATTTGTCCATTACACTTTATTGTTAGATTCGCTAAAATCCGCTCCCCTCCTGAGGTACAGACCAAAATCCTCACTTCATTTTAAAGATGAGAAACTTATATAGGTCTTTTACACAGGAGTGTTGCGGATTCAACTTTTTCCCTTATCTAAAAAACGTTATTCTCATCGGTTCATTTATCCAATGTATCTATGATATAACGTCTTGGCTTCTGAAATATTTTTCGTTCCATGAACAAGAACACGTCCATCTTGAAAGATGACTAATCGATGAGAACCTATTGCAAAAGATAATAGATAAGGATTTTTTTCTATTTTACCACCTTGAGCAGAAAGAATCTTCTCGAGGGCTATTAAATCTCGTTGTAGTTTTTGCGGTGGACGAATTTGAACAGTATCTCTACCACATAATACGGCCGTCTTTGTTACATTAGTATATGACAAAAACGGAAATGTTGGATTCTCTCCACAAGATAAGCATGTCTTCTTTTTGATTTTATCAACATTTATGGCTGTATGTTGATTCCTCCATAAATCAAAGGATACTAGTTTTTTTCGTAAAGATTCATAGTCACCTACTAGTAGCTTCAAGGCTTCTGTCACCTGATAGGCTACAACCATACCTACTGCTGGGGAGATAATTCCTGCAGTATCACAAGTTAGTCCGCCCATAGGGACAGTTTCTAACAAGCAGTTAAGACACGGAGTTTGTCCCGGAATAATTGTATAGCTTATGCCATAACTCCCCACGCAAGCACCATAAATCCAAGGTATATTGTATTTTTGTGAGGCATCATTAATGAGCATTCTTGTATCAAAGTTATCTGTTGCATCCATAATTAAGTCAACATTTGCTGTTAATTCTTCGATTTCCTCAATAGATACATCCATGACAAAAGAGCTAATATTTACGTCTGAATTAATATGCTTTAGGCGTTTTTCAGCCGCTATTGCTTTTGGTAGCCTTTCTGTTGCATCTTCTTCATTATAAAGGTTTTGTCTTTGAAGATTACTCCACTCTACATAATCTCGATCAACAATTGTAATTTTACCAATTCCCGCTCGGACAAGGCCTTCGGCGCTGCCTGTACCTAATGCACCAGCCCCAATAATTAGAACATGACTTTCTCTGATTTTTTTCTGACCTTCTACTCCGATTGGAGAAAACAACTCCTGTCTGGAATAACGTTCACTCAACTAATGCTCATTCCTTCCATTGGGCTACTTGCTGTTGCATAACGCTTCTTTGGAATTCGACCTGCTTCAAATCCTAAACGACCTGCTTCGATCGCCAATTTCATAGCTTTAGCCATTTTCACTGGATCGGCTGCACCAGAAACAGCTGTATTTAATAAAACACCATCCGCACCTAATTCCATTGCAATAGCTGCATCAGAAGGTGTACCAACACCAGCATCTACAATGACTGGAACACTTGATTGTTCGATAATAAAACTTAAATTTAATGGATTTATAATCCCTTGACCGGAGCCAATTGGAGAAGCTCCAGGCATGATTGCGTGACATCCTAACTCTTCAAGTCTTCTGGCAAGAAGAACATCATCTGATGTATATGGTAAAACAATAAAGCCTTCTTTTAATAATTCTTCTGATGCCTTTAATGTTTCTATTGGATCTGGTAATAATGTTTTTTGACAACCGATCACTTCCACCTTAATCATATCACAAAGTCCTGAAGCCTTTGCTAATTTTGCAATTCGAACTGCTTCCTCAGCTGTTTTTGCTCCAGCTGTATTTGGTAATAAGGTATATCTGTCTAAATCTAGTTTTTCCAAAAAGTTAGGTTGACTTTCTTCAAATATATTCATTCTTCTCACTGCAAACGTTAAGATTTCAGCCTCTGAAACTGCAACAGCTTCCTTCTGAATATCAAAGTTAGGATACTTTCCTGTTCCTAATAATAATCTTGATGAAAATTCATAATGTCCGATTTTTAACATGTCATCCGCCTCCTACAAAATGTACGATCTCGATTCGATCTTTATCTTCTAATCGTGTTTCTTGATGTTCTACTTTTTCTAAAATCGTTTCATTTAGCTCAATAATAACGACTTTTTTTTCTAATCCATAATGCTCCAAAAGCATAGAAACAGTGTTTACTGTTTCAGGAACAGTTACTTGTTCCCCGTTGATGATTAATTCCATGACATTCACTCCTACAATTAAACTTGTGTTTCGGTCTGGCGATTTAGTCTAAATGGGGATAAATCATAATTATTTTTACCTTCAATCAAATCTGCAACAATATGCCCTGTAATTGGCGCTAATAAGATACCATTCCGATAATGTCCTGTTGCTATAAATAAACCTTCATAATCTGGGTGTTGTCCTAAATATGGAAGACCGTCTTTTGTTTGTGGTCTAATACCAGCCCAAGCCTTCTCCCATCTCGCTTCTCCAATAGAAGGTAAAATCCTAGTTGCCTTTTCCATTAATGATCTTATACCATCCATTGAAACCGATTGATTAAATGTATCTGGCTTTACTGTAGCACCTACAATAATCCTACCGCCTCGTTTTGGAACAAGGTAACAATCATGAGAAAAGATCGTACTACTAATTAAAGGAGTATGAGTTATCACTGAAAAGCATTCTCCCTTAACAGGATAAGCGTCTATCTTTGTGATATCATCTGCTAGCAAATTGCTACTCCATGCTCCGTTAGCCACTATTACTTTCTCAGAATAAAAAGTTCCCTCACTGGTTTTAACACCTATAATCCTCCCAGCTTCTCGTAAAAGAGAATAGACTTCAGTAAACTCTCGTATATCCGCCCCAAGAGCTGCTGCTGCTTTAATAAACGCTAATGATAAATTAGGAGCTGAAACCTGTCCATCATTTGGTAGATACATCGCACCATTAATTTCGCTTGAAAGATTAGGTTCCTTATTTATAAGTTCATTCCCGGTAACCCATTTCACCTGTTCTCCTACCTGTTGATGAAAATTTATAATTTTCCTGTATTCATCTTCAGTTTCTTGAGAAAACGCAATTTTGTACATGCCTTTATTTATAAACTCTATATCGATTTGTGTTAATTCTTTTAATTCCTCAGCTATCACGGGAAACATGGCTCTACTTCTTCTAGCTAACTGAAATAATGGGCCCTCCTGATCAAACTCAGCTCCTGCAGCTAGCATTCCTGCTGCTGCACTTGATGCTTTACTAACCACTTGATCTTTTTCTAAAACTAGAACTTTATGACCCCTTTTTGCTAGATTATAAGAAATAGATCCTCCATTTACTCCACCACCAATAACGATACAATCATATACAATACTCAAATGCTTTAACCTCCTTGGTGTAATTGTGTCGCATATTCCTTAACAACCTTTAATGGGTCACTAGCTTCTAATACACCAGACATAACTGCAACTCCACTAGCACCCACTTTTATTAATTCAGAAACATGGATAGGTTTGATTCCACCAATAGCAATTACCGGTATTTGTGCATTTCTTGTTAGTTCACGTAGACCTTCCGTACCTCTTGGCAATAAACCTTGCTTGGATCTTGTTTCGAAAATATGGCCATAAATAGCAAAATCTGCACCAGCCTTAGATACATTATTAAGTTCTTCTAGTGAATGAACTGAACTTCCTACTAACAATGAAGGGAATTTTCTTTTTACAAGCTCAACCGGTAAACTATGGAAAGCTAGTTGAACTCCAGCAGTATTTAACGTAATCGCAACATCAATACGGTCATTAATAATCACTTTTGATAAAGGAACTTTTAACTGAGTTAATAGGTTAATAGCTTGGAAATGTTCATTTGCAGTCCATGTTCTTTCCCTGATATGAAAATATGTTACATACTCATGAATGGAAGATGCGATATGACAAAATCTCTCGATTGACTGTTGCCCATTTGATATAATATGTAGCTCAAGATGTTTCATAGATTACTCCTAACTAGATGAACTTGACGAATAAATTAAGTGTAAGTACCTATTTTCACTCTCCATGGTGCGAAATACATATTTAGCTTGGATGTCTACCCAGCATAGCGCACATCTGTGATGTGAACATATGGATAGTGATTAGCTATATAATAAGAGCCTGAAAGAATGATTAATAGATAGAACAAAAAGATTAAATCAAATTTAGAGTAACTAAGTTTATAAAAGTAAGTTCTACCTTTTGTATCTGTGAAACGCTTTGCTTCCATCGCAATGGCAATTCTATGTGCTCTCCTAATACTCTGGGACAACATCGGAATAGAATACGATTTTAATTTTTGATAAAAAGCAGAAAGCCCCTTTTGATCTTGAACTCCACGTACCTTCATGGCATATCTCAGTGTTTGCATTTCTTCTATCATTATAGGTAAAATCCTTATAGCAGCCATAAAGCTATAGGCATATTTGGGTTTCAGCTTAAGTTGTTGCATTAATGAATAGAATAAAAAAACGGGTCTTGTTGTTAAAGCAAAGACTATCCCAAGTAATCCAAAAGTTAGTCCACGAAATCCTAAATGAATCCCTCGAAAGAAACTCTCTTCAGTAATATGGATTAACCCCCACTTAAACCAAGTCGTATCACCTTTCCCAAAAAAAATCATCGATGTGGAAGAAGTAATAAATATGATTATGAATGGGATAGAGATTAACATAAGTCTTTTCCAGGGATGACCTGTAAAAAAGAAATAAAGGAATGACATCCCAATTGTATAATTTATAATTACATTGATATTATGGATAAATAATATTCCTACAAATAAAATCATGATTATGACTAGTTTAAAACTAGGATTAATTTTGTGTAACCATGTTTCATTAGAAGAAAAATCCAGTTGCATACGTATATCCTCCTAGTGAACTCCAACAAGTGCTTAATTCAATTTTCAGAGTAAACTTTATTCCTCTTAAAGGTATAGAAATCACTAAGAATAAAGTACACTGGCATTTTATCTTCGAAGATCTATCCCATTAGCTTTACTAAAGATGATTACGACTCTACCAATTGTCTTTCAGTGTGGAGACGTTTAGTATAAATGGAAGCACTAACATCTTCAGTTAGTTTCCCTTTTTCAATGATCCACACTCTGGAAACAAAGTACTTTACAATATCAAGATCATGAGTAACCATAATAATGGTTGTTCCTTTCTCTCTCCAAGCTTCTAATTGCTCTAAAATGGCAAAAGTATTCTTAGCGTCTTGACCAAAAGTAGGTTCATCCAATAACAAAATTGGTTGCTCTTTAACAATAGCAGCAGCTACACTAAGTCTTCGCTTTTGCCCCATTGAAAGTTGATATGGATGATTATCCTTCCGTGAATCTAAATGATAAAAGTTTAGTAACTCTTTTACTCTATCTTCTATTTTTTCTTCAGTCCATTTATCTAATCGTAGTGTGTAGGCAATCTCATCATATACAGAATTTGTGACAAACTGAAACTCTGGATTTTGAAAAACAAAAGTGACGTAATCTGTTATTTTTTTTATTTGTTTTTCATCTTCTTCAAAAATTTGATAAGAGCCTTTTGTCTTTATAAGTTTCATCAGAGAATGTAAAAGTGTGCTCTTACCTGCTCCGTTATCTCCTAGAACAGCTATCCATTCACCAGGTTTTACATTCACATGATCAACCTCGATTTTCTTTTCTTTCCCACGATACCCTGAAAAATCTGTAAGTGTAATACTACTCTCTGTTTCGATTGAAGCAATTTGGGGTGTTTGTTTTTTCGAATAGCAAATATAATCTTCCCACACGCCTGGGTACCAAATCCCTTCTGTAATAAGAAAGTCTTTGTAGTTTTGAAATATTGCTTCTTTCTGACCATCAGCGATGATTTCACCATTATTATTCATTAAAATGACTCTATCAACGATTCCAATAATATGTTCAATTTTATGTTCCACAATGATTAAGGTTTTATCCTCTGATACCTTCTTAATAGTATTCCAGACCTCTTTCGTCCCATCTGGATCAAGCATAGCAGTTGGTTCATCAAGAAACATAACATCAGGTTCAAGTGCGAGAACTGAAGCAATAGCCAATCTTTGCTTCATTCCTCCTGAGAGTGTTTGAATGTTTGTGTGAATATTTTTAAAATCAAGTCCTACTTGCTCTAAATAATACCGAATATATTTCTCCATCTTCTCACGTGGTACTCGAAGATTTTCTAACACAAATGCTATTTCTTCATCAATATATGGCATACAAAATTGTGAGTCAGGGTCTTGAAATAAAAACCCCCAAGATTCTGGAGTCTTGATTTCATCAGCCTTTATCGGGACCTCAACCGAATTAGGAATTAATCCAGTTAATACTTGTAGGAGGGTAGATTTCCCTGAACCTGAGGGTCCAAGGATTAGTACCTTTTCTCCTTTAGAAAAAGAAAGGGATAAATCCTTGAATAACAAGGATTCAGCCCCTGGAAATTTTAAACGCAGATTAGTTACACTTGCTATCGTTGTCATTAAAACACCTCTAAAATCTACTAGTCTAGAGCTTTATAATCTTCACTTGATGCTGGTCGAACAAGATTTGTAACACCTGTTTTTTCCAATGCTTTTACAATTAAGTAAGCAAAAATACCAGCAATAATAATAGCGCCAACAAATCTAGCTCCGAACATTAGTAATAAATTCCACAGCGCTAAGTCACCAACATATCCATAATAATAGTCAACAATAATTGACCCCACTGTCGCAGCTACTGCAGCTAAACATACTGTAAAGATATCAAATTTTTTATATCTAAATGCTGCAAATACTAGTTCAGCACCTAATCCCTGTGCAATACCAAACACCAGGGTAGTTGCACCCCATTCTCCACCGAAAATAAACTCTCCATGTGCCGCAGCAACCTCTGCTAACAATGCCACACCTGGTTTGCGAATAATTAAGAATGCGACTGTCGCAGCAATAAACCACATCCCATATATTAACTGTTCAATTTGAAGACCTAATGTTGCGGCAACACCATATAAAGGACCCCAAAGTTTATAAACTAAACCAAATATTAATGCGATAATGATTGTTACTAAAATATCAGTTAACTTTAACCCTTTTTTCATAGTATTTACTCCTCTATTTAATTTTAGTTATCTAGTCAGCCTTTACAACTGGCCATTGTTCAAGTCTATAAGCCATTTCCCAGAAAGAATACTCATATTGACTACTAATCATAAAGTGCTCTTTCATACGCTCCTGGTCTTCTTTAGTAACTGTTTCAGCAATCTCATCTAGGCGATTAATTTGCTCTTCTACCAACGTTCTAAACCAATCTCCACCGTAAGCAGCAATCCATTCTTGATAGATTGGCTCCTCTGGAGAACATTGTTGTAACTTCTCCCCAATTTCATAATATAACCAGTAGCATGGTAGAATGGCCGCAATAATATCACCAAGATGCCCGTTATGTGCTGCACGATACATATGTGAAGTATAGGCATAGGCAGTTGGTGCAGGCTTGAATGTTGCTTGTTCTTCTTCAGTAATATCTAGGCGTTTAGAAAAATTTTCATGAAGAGATAGTTCTGCCTCATACGTACCCTGAGCGTGTATGGCCATACGATTTGTTGTCTTAAGGTCTTTTGCCTTAGCTGCTCCAATTGATTGAACTTTTGCAAAATGGCTTAAATAATACGCATCCTGCATGACATAATAGCGGAAGCTTTCTAATGAAAGTGTTCCATCACCAATACCTTTAACAAATGGATGGTTAAAGCTTGCTTCCCATATGTAATCAACTTCTTTTCTTAATAACTCTGAGAATTTCATTTATACTCCTCCTAAATATGTAATCTATTGGTCTAGCTTGATTTCATATACTTTCTCTATACCGAAATTAATTAAATCTTTTGTTACTCCTTGGTTTTTTCATCTTTTTCGACTCCGTGCACTGAGTAAAAATAAACATAAAAAAACCACTTTCTTTACCAACATAAAGAAAGTGGTTGTATTGGAAAATAGTTAAAAGGCATTATCATTCCACAACTCCACTTCCCTACGCTGGTATCAACCAGATCAGGTTCTAAGGGTCTTAAAGCTCTACTCTAATCTCAGCCTTCAGATAAGGCACCCCTAGTGGACAACACGATATTAAAATTTTAATATTACGGAATAATCGTAACATGTTTTATTAAATTGTCAAACATTTTTCAAAAATAAGCTAGAACAATTATGCAGTTTAATCCTTACATTAACCGCTAACATGTTAGTTTGCTAAATCAACAAATTATTCAACAGTCACAGCTGTCCCATATGCAATAATCTCAGAAGCATTTGTCATCACACTGGACGTTTCAAGTCTTATGCAAATAATCGCATTAGCACCCTTTTGCTTTGCATCATCCACCATTCTCCCAATTGCTTGTTTTCTTGCGTCTTCCATCATCTCAGTATATTCTTTTATTTCTCCTCCAACAATCGTCTTAAGCCCAGCCATCAAATCTCTTCCAATATGCTTTGATTGAACTGTACTTCCTCGCACAAACCCCTTCAACTCTTTAATTTCCTTCCCTGGTACAAATTCAGTAGTCACGATAATCATTTTCCTCATCCTCCTTTTTTTCATCTAATCTCTCTTTAATAAATAGCCAAATAAGTAATACTAGAGCAATTACATATATAATATAAAAAATAATCGCCAATTTAACATTCACAAACAGTAAGCCAATTCCCAATAACTGACCAAGTATAATCACAGCAAGTAAAATATACTTTAGTTTATCTCTCATTTTATCTACCAGCTTTCGAAAATATTTACGAGCAAATAAAAGATAAAAAACAGTTGCTAAATCAGGGTTCATTGTCACTTTTATTAAATATTTCACCAAGAAAGAGTAGTTTTCTTTAAACAACACCGCAAAGGCCTGTGAGTCACCTCTTTTTGCCCTCTCAATTAGCTTTTTTTCTTCCTCCAACGACACCTCTCCCTTTATAATCCCTAAAGATACGTGACATTTACTTTGTTACTCCTAATACGAATATACCACACAGAAAGTTCATCTTTTTTTAAAATTTTTATAAAATTTTAAAAGGTGTATTGAGAGCCAAGAAACTCATCAAATACACCTTTATCAGCTTATGCAAACCTATAGTAAATCAAAATAAAAGTCGCTAATACAAATAGATAATTTAGAAATACAAAGACCATCTGATCCAGTACCGTTTTATGAATTCGAATGGGTGGATTATAAAACGATACTCCTTCAATGATGAAAATGACTAAAACAATATGAATCATAAAGTGACCAATAATCTCAGTTATTCCAAATAACATCGTTGTCGAGATGAAAATTAAGGTAAGGATTACTGATAGAATACGGTTTAAAATTCCAACCACCAATAAATAACCTACGATGAATTCAATAAACGCTGCCATTACGATAAACATAGTTGGTGGGAAACCAAAAGTTGGCACACCATGATTTTGAATAATATCTGCAGCCATTGAAGGGTAAACCCATTTTTCAACCGCAACCCAGCATAAAGAAAGTCCTGTGCCTAAATAAAGAAATGGAAAACCCCAGTTTTCAAACCTTGTTTTTCCAATTAATAATACAAAGAAAATTGCTGCATAAAATCCATAGTCAAGCATATGGAATAATCCAACGTTCGAGAGAACATAAAAATAAACAAACGTTAATAAAACGGCTGCAGCTTTGGTAGCATAGTGATTAGGTACACAAAGGAAAACGATTGCAAGCCAAATGATGATTGTTTCCCATAATCCCTCTAATGCAAATTCAGGAGCAAAAATGGTCCCAGATAAAACTTGGATAATTAGTGCTAACGCAGTACCATACTTTAATAAGTATCTTGAATATTGACGATATTCATCTAGTTTTATGTCTAGTTTATTAGCAAAAGGTATTTTCATAAACCTTGGTAACAGCTGTGGTAAGATCGACAGAACTAAAGCCGATAATACAGCAAGCCCCATAAAGAGCGGTGAAAGAATATTTTCAATTGATTCTTTTTGGGGTACAACATCTGTAAACCATTTAACATGTGCTTCTGTTAACAAAGGTGTTAACAATATTCCTATAATGAGAATGATTAAAATTAACTTTTTATGTTTCATATTTACCTCCTTATTGCCATCTTTCTTATATTCTTACTCCATACCCTTTCCTATACAATCTACTAACATAAAAATGCCTATCTTTTTGACTTGTGAAAGTTTTATTAATACTTTCTTAATATAATGTGAAATTATACACAATCACAAAAAGGATTGCTACAATTTTATTTGTACTCATAAAGATGGAACGAGGTGATTGAATGCCAAAAACATGTTCTGTATATCAAAAGAATCTATGTCCACATCCCCTAACTGCAAAGCAATTTAATAAGCCCTCCGTTGTTTTTTGGGAATTAACAGAAGCTTGCAATTTAAGATGTATTCACTGCCGCGCAACTGCACAGCCTGAACGCTCTGTTGATGAACTATCAACAATGCAGGCATTCGAGATTATTGATAACATCTCTTCGTTTGCCAACCCGATACTCATTTTGACAGGCGGTGAGCCCCTTTATAGATCAGATTTTTTTGACATAGCCCACTATGCTGTTCTTAAAGGTTTACGAGTCGCAATGGCATCTAACGGCACGTTGATAACTAAAGAAATTGCAAAAAAAATTAAAGATATCGGGATTAAGAGAGTTGCTATAAGTTTTGACGGACCCACTGCAGTCATTCATGATCATTTTCGTGGTTTAAAAGGTAGCTTTAATGCAGCATTGAAGGGTGTATCCTATCTAAAAGAGGAAAATATTGAAGTTCAGTTTAATACTACGATTACAAAACATAATGTTGACTATCTGGAAGAAACCATGAATCTAGCTTATGAGCAAGAAGTAAAAGCCCTTCATTTATTTATGCTAGTGCCTGTTGGTTGTGGGGTACAAATCACAAAAAGCAATATGCTTGATGCTAAAAACTATGAGCAAGTGCTTGAGTGGTTTTACGAAAAGTCTCGATTTGCTCCTTTTGAATTTAGAGCAACTTGTGCTCCACATTATTACCGAATTATTCGTCAGAAAGCAAAACATTCTGGGGAAAGAGTAATCTTGTTGTCTCATGGAATGAACGCTACCACAAAAGGGTGTTTGGCAGGAACAGGGGTATGCTTCATTTCACATAAAGGAGTTGTACAGCCATGTGGGTATTTGCCTGTGAAAGCTGGTAGCTTACACGAAAGTTCCTTTCAGACAATCTGGAATGACTCTCCTTTGTTCACAGAGCTCCGCAATAGCATCAATCTACGTGGAAAATGTGGTGCTTGTGAATTTGTAAATGTTTGTTCAGGATGTAGAGCACGTGCTTTTTATGAGCATAAAGATTATATGGCAGAGGAGCCTTATTGTGTTTATGAGCCCGGGGGATTTAATAGAAATTGATCTGATTGTTGGGCGTCGATTAAAATATAATCGAGTCAGGGAATCAGAGTGCTACTTTGATTCCCTTTTCTATGTAATTTCTCCCGATTAAGGGGATTAGAGCGCTTCTTTAATTATCTTTTCTACGATATCCTCATGACTAAGGGGATCCAAGCGCTTGTTTGATTACCTTCCTGCGATATCTTTATGTCTAAGGGAATCTGAGCACTCCTTAACTCCCCCTTTCCTGCTCTCGAAAATAAAAAACATAAAACCCGATAAGAAAGATTGGGCCTTTTGTTTAGTTATAATCCGATAATTTGTACTTTATCAATATACTCCTTTATCATACAAAGGGTCCTTTGCTCCACCACGCTTCCTACACGAAAACATAGGTGGAGTGGTAGGATTGACGAACCAAAGGTATGTAGACCAGCTATTGCTCTAGGAGTACTTTTGCTTAAATAGCTGTGTCCTTCATGTTGATTTCACTGCGGTTGAATTTAAACGGATAAATTCCGCTTAAATTGGGAAATATCAACATTTCCCTAATAATAACAGGAGTTTTTCCGCTTATATAAACCTAATCTTTAGATTTCGTCATATATTAGAGACGTTAACCGGAATTTCTCCGCTTATATTTGCTTCTTAAGCCCCTACTAGGTACATTAGCCGGAATTTTTCCGCCTATGAGTTCCAATACCTACAAAGAGTTTGTATCCTATTCTAATATCCCACAGTCCAAAATTTTATACCTTCTTATCAATCAAAAAACCCTTTTAAAGTAAACAGCCTAAGCCATCTACCTTTAAAGGGAAACTTAATCTAATGCCCTATTATTCTTCTTTTTTTCCTAAGTCTATTTTTTTCGTGCTAGCAATTTCCTTAGTTAGATCCTCTATACTATTTTTCACATTAGCTTTTCCAGAAAGATTTTCGATGATTTCTTTCACATCAATTCCTGAAGAAGCCTTAAGAGATTCTTGTAGAGTTGACATTAAGTTTGTAGCATAGCCGGTTACTTTATTTGCACCACTATTTTCGCCACTACCACCTGTATCAACAACCGTAATCTTATCAATGTTAGCTAATGGGCTAGCTACTTCTTTCGCATAAGCTGGTAACATTTCTAAGATCATGTCTAAGATAGCTGCTTGACCATACTGCTCGAATGCCTCAGCAATTTTTTGTTTTGCTTCCGCTTCTGCAAGTCCTTTAAGTCTAATAACTTCAGCTTCTGCTTCCCCTTGTGCTTTCTGTGCTTCCGCATGAGCTAGACCATCGATTCTAACTTTTTCCGCTTCAGCCTTGGCCATTGCTTCAATTCTGTATTTATTTGCATCTGCTTCTGCATACTGTTTTGCTTTTTCAGCTGCTGCTGCTTGTTCAACTGAGTAACGATCTGCATCAGCTTTCTTTTTAACTTCAGAATCATATTGCTTTTCACGACGCATAATTTCTTTTTCTTCAAGCTCAATTTGCTTCTGTCTTTCTATGATTTGAACTTGCATTTGTTGTTCAGTAACTTCTTGTCGTGCTCTTGCTTCCTCTAGATGATAAGCTTGGTCTGCTCGTGCCTTAGCAATATCTTGTTCTCGACGATATTCAGCAATCTTCAACTGATTCATTTTTTCAGCCTCTGCAACCTCAGTTGCACGTTCTAATTCTGATTTCTTCGCATCTTTATCAGCTTGTGCCCTCTTAATACGAGTTTCTTTATCAGCTTCTGCTGTAGCAATATCTGCATCACGCTTCACCTGAGCAATACGAGGCTTACCTAATGAATCTAAATAGCCATTTTTGTCACGAACATCCTTAATAGTAAAGGATACAATGATTAATCCCATTTTCGCTAAGTCCTGTGAAGCCACCCTTTGTACTTCTTGTGAGAATTTTTCGCGGTTTTTATAAATTTCTTCCACAGTCATTGATCCCAAAATTGAACGGAGATGACCTTCAAGAACTTCTCTTGCTTCATTTTCTCGGTCTTCCTTTAATTTTCCTAAAAATTGTTCTGCAGCTGTGGCAATTTGGTTAATCGTACCACCGATTTTAATGATTGCTGTTCCATCTGCCATTACGGGTACACCTTGCTCTGTATAAACCTCTGGTGTAGAAACATCTAGCTTACTAGATAATAGACTTAAAGGTTCAGCCTGTTGAAAGACTGGCAGTATGAATGCACCTCCACCCCTAACAATTTTAATACGATTACCCGACTCATCCACATGGACATTTTTACCACCCAAGTAACTACCAGTAACGATTAATGCTTCATCAGGTCCAGCGGTACGATACTTTGTAATAAATACCGCGATAAGTGCTAGTACGAGAAATACAACAATTCCTATAATAATACCAATTGATGTCATTCTTTTTCCTCCTTAATTATCATAGTTTAAAATCATCCTGTGGTAACACATGTAATACATTATCTACTACATCAATAACTAATACCTTTGAATCATAGGCAATTTCCTTATCTTCAAAGCTTTTGGCAGACATTGCTATTGTTCCACCATACCCCTCAAGCACCACTTCTCCAAAGCCATCACTAGGGATTGTAATAATTACTTTACCTATTCTACCTTTCAAATCGCCTTCTCGATAAACAAGCGACTCTTCTGTAGATGATAGGGGAATTAATACAAATACATTTAAAAGAGTAACTAAAATGAGGGCTAACACAACTGAACTAAGTGCTATAATTTCACTGTGAATAAAAGTGAGTTTTTCGAATAAGTACCCTGATGCACTATAAAACGTAATAAATGATAAGATCAAAGTAGGATTTAAATATCCATCAGGGATTAATTCAAATAAGCCCTCTAGTAAATCTCCAAATAAGATAAAGAGAAATGTACAGATTCCCGCAATAATTAGTGCCCATAAATAAATTGTCTCTAGCGAATAACCAAATACCTCCACTTATATCAAACCCTTTGCTAAAATAATTTACAAATTATACTTTATTAACCTTCATCCTTTCCTCGACAAATTTCTCATCTCCCTATTTATGGTAAACCTTGCAATTGGAAGGTACAACCTTTTTAGGGAATTTTTATTAGTATTTCTAATAACTTAATGTACGAGTAAAAAACCAAATGGTTTCAAAAATTTTTAATGTCTTAAATTGTTTTATTTTTTGATGGGAGGGTATTGATTACTATAAGATGAAATTCTTAGTTCTATAACACTAAAGAAAGGATGTCGAAATGATGAAACAAATTCTAGTATGCTATGATGGATCATCTAACAGTGATAAAGCATTAAAGGAAGCTATCTATTATGCAAGAAAAATGAATGGTGAGATTGAGTTGGTTTATGTGAAGGACGAAAAAGGATTCGCATCTTCAGTTCTGGCTAATGAGACACATGCAATTCCTACTATCCCAACACATGCGACTTCAACGATGTATCCTGGAACATTGCCACTCATTCCAGAGTCAAACAATATAGAGGAAGAAGGAGAAACTGGGCATAGTTTAAGTCAAGTTGATAACGTATTTAGAGAGGCAAACGTGATTCTTACTAAAGAAAAGATGCAAGTAAAAACTCATTTACTTGTTGGTAAGCCTTCTACAGAAATCTGTAATTATGCGGAAGAACAAGATAAGGATTTAATTATTGTCGGAAGCCGTGACCTGAATGCGATCGAAAAAATAGCCATGAGAAGTACAAGTGAAAAAATTGTTAAAGAGGCGACTTGTCCAGTACTAGTGGTTAAATAAGATGACATTCGAATATTATTCATTTAAAATGTGTACGCAACATCGATTTGTAGCTGTCAAAAAAAAGTTACCCAACATAAAAAGGACCTTGTTCAAGTCATTGACAATTGAACAAGGTCTTTTTTTATGTTTTACTATTAGTCGTCGTCATCTTCGTCATCTTCGTCATCTTCGTCATCTTCGTCATCGTCATCCCTATCCCTTTTTTTCTCTTCTCCTTTGCCCTTACCTTTTCCGTGACCTCTCCCGTTATGCTTTCCCTTCCCTTTATCATGATTTTTCCAATTAGATTCACTCTGCTTTTTTTGTGTTTCAGACTGCTTCTTTACACTTGCTTTTTTAACTGGTACCACAGCCAACGTGTCAAAAGATGAGGTTGGTAGATGATCTAAAGCCTGGTCCATAATTGCCTTGTAAATGACTGTTGCAGTTGTACTACTTGTTGTTGTTAAATAATGAGAAGCATCCGTTTTGTCATAACCTAACCATAACGCACCAACTACATCCTCTGTGTATCCAACAAACCACTGGTCTTTAGTGCCATTAATTCCTTCAATAGGTACTTGAGTTGAACCGGTTTTACCTGCTAGCTGATGCCTTATTAGTTTGGCATTTCTTCCTGTTCCTTGTGTAACGACTTGTTGAAGCATATAGGACATATTATTTGCAACCTCTGGAGTAGTAACAGTTATAGATGTTCCTTCCCATTCGGCTAATACCTTCCCTTTTGAATCGACGATTTTTGTTATGGCATGTGCCTCTGATCTTAATCCATCATTTGCAAAAACAGTATAAGCTTCAGCCATTTCCATTGGTGATACTCCGTTATTTAGCCCACCTAGGGCGACTGAAAGGTTTTTATCCTCACCTGACAATTCTATTCCAAAACGTTCTAAACTATTAAGTCCTTTATTAAGTCCGATTTCATTTAACAGCCAAACAGCTGGAACATTGTCAGAGCTTTTTAGAGCATCAATGAGCGTTACGGCTCCTTTGTATTGACCATTAAAATTTAATGGCTGATATCCCCCAATATTAAGTGGTGTATCTGGTAAAATATCATACATTTCATAACCCGATTCTAAAGCTGGTGTATAAACAGCTAAAGGCTTCATTGTTGAACCAGGCTGTCTTTTCAAATGTGTTGCCCGATTAAACCCTCTAAAAACTGTTTCTCCTCGACCACCTACTAATGCATGAATTCCTCCAGTTTTTGTGTTCATTAAAATTGATCCACTTTGTACTAATTGATCATCAGAACTACTTTCTGGGAAGACTGAATCATTTTTATAAACCTCTTCAACTGCACTTTGCATGGTTTGGTCTAATTCAGTGTAGATATGCAATCCACCAGCTAAAATCTCATTTTGCGTAAGACCATACCTAGAAATCGCTTCATCTATAATATGATCAACATAATATGGATATTTCCCTTCATAAGGATCTAGATCTCTTTTTTGTAGAGTAATTTCAGAAGCGACTGCTTGCTCATGTTCAGGACTTGATATATAACCATTTTCTTTCATCACTGATAAAACTAGATTTCTACGATTGATAGATTGTTCATAATTTTTGACTGGTGATAATCTTGATGGAGCCTTTACCAATCCAGCTAAAGTTGCTGACTCTTCCAACGTCAATTCTTTAACTTCTTTACCAAAATAAGTTTCGGCTGCATTTTTAATTCCCCATGCACCCTCACCGAAATAGATTGTATTCAGATACGTTACAATGATTTCATCCTTTGTAAAAGATCTTTCAATTTTTTGAGCGAGAAAATACTCCTCAAATTTCCGCTTAAAGCTTTGTTCATGTGTTAAAAATACATTTTTGGTTAATTGCTGAGTAATGGTACTTCCACCTTCAACAATTTCGCCTGCCTTTAAATTTTTAAAAAGTGCACGAGAAATCCCTACATAATCCACCCCATTGTGCTTAAAAAAACGTCGATCCTCTATTGAAATAACAGCATGTATTAAATGTTCAGGTATTTCCTCTATGGTAACTCCTTCTATCTTTGAAGATGATATTTTACTAGCAACCTCTCCATCCATGTCATATATAACAGTGGCTTGCGGATAGACGGTTGATAACCCTGACACATCTCTTGAATTAATGTAATAATTGATTCCAAAAATCACAAAAAGTAAAGCTACCATACTTAACAACATGGCTATTTTAAAGAAACCAACTTCCTTCAGGAGGTTTGACTTCTTCTTTTGTTCTCTCATAAAATGTTCCTCCCCCTCATCATTAATCAAGGCTCTTTTCTGAAAGATTGGTTTGTTAATCGAATATTATAGTTTTTGATTGTTTATTTTATGTGAAAAAGTAGTATTGAAGAGAAAAGAGGCCCCTCCAAGATTTCAAATGACTTTTTAAAACAAAAAAAATTTCAACAGTAGCCTTAAACAGTGAGCATACCTATATATATACGTTAGGAAATTAAATTTATGGGGAGTTGATAAAGTATATTTTTATTGAGAGGCTCTTTTCTTAAGATCATTCCTTATAGACCAGTTTTCAGCAGGTAACATTATTTCACTAGATGTTATGGTTATAATTTAGGAAAAAAAGTGCCACTCTACTTAGTGTATTGGTGATTTGTATAGATTTAAAAGCAACCAAGTGACGAAAACAGCAAAAAAGAACGAGATTACTTCATCCCGCCCTTGTTAATCACTCTATATTTAAAAAATTCCAGACCCTTTGTACTAGTTCACTTCTTTCATAGCCCCTATATTGATTAGAGGCCAATTTTATCGGATCTCCGAAGAAGAATCGCTCATACAATGTCTGCCGACCGCCAAAAGCACTTAGTGATAAATCCCATGCAAGGCGATAAAACTTAACACGATCCTCTGCATTAGCTGCTGCAGCCTGTAAATAAGACTCCAAATCTTTCCCAACACTTGATTCAAGATCAGCTTTTGTTGGTATTGATACTAAGCCACTTGCACCAAGAAGCTGAATGATTTCAATAAATCTTGGATATAGTTTTGGGTATAAATTAATTGCAGCATATAACGGTTGTAAAGATGGTACCATTGTGCCAAACTGGTCTATTTTTGCTTGCAATTCAGCCGAATACATCAATCCCTTTAAGGATTCATAACCTGTAATAATCTCACTTATTTTTTCCTGGACATGCTGATATTCACCAATATTAATGATATCAACTAATGATTGTGCAACTCCTAGGATCGTTTCAGTTTTTGTTATCTGCCTTGAAACTACTTGATGAAGCACTAAAGGAAAAAAACTAGTTTCACTGTACATCTTTTTAGCCAATTCTGGGCTATTGTAAAAGAAAACTCTTTCCCAAGGAACTTGCACTTTATTGAAAACAATTATAGTGTCCATCTCTTCAAAACGCGACCCTAGAGGGTGGTCAAAATTTGAGTCTTTATAAGAAAAGGATTCACGACAAATAAACTTTAGCCCTTTGGTATTACTAGGTATCGAGAATGCATAGGCAAATTCCTTAGCTAGATTCTCTCCACCTGCTGGGAAAACGATTATCTCATCAGTAATCCCACCTTGAGTAGCAAGCAGTCGAGCTCCATGGATCACGATTCCTTTTTCATTTTTTTCTATCACTTGTGCAGAGACAATACTTTCATTTAATTCTTCAAAATAATATTTAGACCTATTCACCTGTGGATTTATAAATGTGTGTGTAAAAGAATAATCATTTTCACACGCTTCTTGATAGAAGCTTCGAATATTTTTACTAAAGTCTTCGTTCTCACATTCAAATACATCAGCACCTGCTGATATTGCCATTAATGCGGTATTCATATAATCAGGTGAACGCCCCATCAATCCTAAATGAGCTTCCGCCCATTCTTGAATCATCATTCTTCGTTTAATTAAATCATCTTTTGTTTTAGGATTTAAGTAAGAAGTACCTACTCTATTTCCAGATTCAGGTAAAACGAAGGTCATAACATCTAACTTATCAGACTGATGTTGTAAGTCATATAACCTTGCTTGGCTTTGGATTACCCCCTGAAATGCTGGGTGTTCAGAGATTTTACCTTGTAATCTTTTACCTTCAATCCATACTTCCGAATTTAATTTATCGATTCGCTTAACATATTCTTCTCCATTAATAGCAGGCATTGGGACACCTCTCCTCTTCCATGCTTATATCCCAAATTATGCTGAGTTTTGGTTGTTAGTGCTTTTACAAAGGATGATTGCCGTAAATTAGGTGGTTGTTGAGATAGTTATATAGTCTATATGGCTTCCCTAAAAAAAGAAAAGCGGAAGGCGCTCGTTCATCGGCGACAGGCATAAGGCGAGACTGCTAGAAGGTTGCTCTTTAACCTTCTAGCAGGATTGACTTAGACCTGAGAGCCGATAGCGCCTGGAGCTAGACACTACGCTAAGTATAAAGTTTTTTCATACACCATGGTGCGAATATTTAATTAGCATCATGTCTATCCTGAAAAAACATAGGTTGTAGATTCATTCGTTGCAGTTCACTCGCTTTCCGCAGGGCGTCCGGTAGCCTCCTCTTCGCTTTAGTGGCTCCCGCGGGGTCTCACGTTGCCCGCTGCATCCCGCAAGAGTCGAATGACCTTCCACTCATTCCAACTAAGTAGAAGGTCTATGATTCACTTACACCTTATTTTCGCTCAGGCAACTTGATTATAGAAAGCCTATGATTCACTTACACCATATTTTCGCTCAGGCAACTTGATCATAGAAGGTCTATGATTTACTTCCTCCTCGTTTTCGTCAGGCAACTGAATCATAGAAGGCCTATGGTTTACTTTCTCCTCGTTTTCGTCCAGGCAACTTGATCATAGAAGGCCTATGGTTTACTTGCTCCTCGTTTTCGTCCAGGCAACTTGATCATAGAAGGCCTATGGTTTACTTACACCTTATTTTCGCTCAGGCAACTGGATTATAGAATCTATGAATCACTTCCGTCTTGCCTTACTTTGGCAACTGTTCGAAGCCACTGGAATGACATAAATTCCGACTTACTTACGCAGTATTAAGCAAACCTTTTTATATTTCCATGGTACAAACTTTTATTTGCACAGTGGTCTATTCATAATACATTAACTGGTATATTTTCTTCACTGTTCCTCTCGTGAACTATTAAGCAATCGACATTGACACAAAAAAAATAAACCTATAGTGAAGGTTTTATTAACCATTTTAATTCCTTTTTTTTTCGAATTAAGTCGTTACGGTTTGCATAAATGGCAGCTTGTGTTCTATCTGCTACATCTAATTTACTCAAAATATTACTCACATGAGTTTTCACTGTTTTGATTCCGATAAATAATTCCTCAGCGATCTCCTGATTCGTTAAACCATCTCCAAGGCAGAGCAGTACATCCATTTCACGTTCAGTTAAATCCTGATGGAGTAATTTTTCTTGATTTCTAAAACGGTTCATCATTTTACTTGCAACCTTTGGTTCAATGACTGTTACACCTTGGTAGGCTTTTATGATTGCGTCTGTGATTTCGGTTGCTTTAGCTGTCTTTAATAAATAACTAAATGCTCCAGCTTGAATTGCTGGAAATACTTGCTCATCATCATAAAAGCTTGTAAGAATTATTATCTTTTTATCAGGATAATGTTTCATGATCTCTGTTGTTGCCTCTATACCGTTTCCATTCTCCATTATTAAAACCATTAACACAACATCAGGGTTTAAATTCTTTACTAGTTCAATAGCTTCCTTACCACTTGAACCTTCTCCGACCACTTTAAGATCCGGTTCTGTTTCAAGGAATGCAATAAGTCCTCGTCTAACCATGTCATGGTCATCAACAACAATCACTTTTATCACAATAACTCCTCCATTATATTGGTACTTTTATATTAATATATGTTCCCTGACCTCCTTTTGACTGAACAGTAAAAAGCCCACCAATTTCATCGCAGCGTTCTTTCATCGTTTTTAATCCATAGGAGGTTTTTTTCTCTTCAGCAAGATTAAACCCTATTCCATTATCATCTATATGTAAATATACATAACCATCTTTTTGAAAAATACGAAGTTTAACCTTTGTTGCTTCCGCATGACGCAATATATTTGATAGTGCTTCTTGGATAATTCTAAAAACATGATCCTCCGTTCCTTTTGAAAGACTAGTTATCTCTGAGAGGTTCGTTTCAAATTCTAAATGACATTTTGATTTTAGTTCCTCTACCAGCTTATTTATTCCATCATGTAAACTGTCTCTACCTAAGTGTACAGGCCTTAAATGAAGTAATAACGCTCGCATTTCAACTTGAGCCTGTTCTGATAATTCGGCAATATCTTTAATCATATCCTTACTTTTATCTGAGTTAGATTCTAATAATCTAACAGCAGCTGAAGAGAGCATTCCTATCGCAAATAGTTGTTGACTAACAGCATCATGTAGGTCCCTTGCAAGCCTTTGACGCCCTTCTATTGTTGCAGCCTGGTGCGCTTTTTCCGCCAATTCCGTTTTTTCATCTGCTAGTCTTTGCAATGAATGCACTTGATTTTCAATCTTTTCAGCTAATTGATTAAGAGAGTTTTTAATCCTTGATATTTCATCCTGCTCATGGTCAGTAATTCTTGTTTTGTAATTTCCACGATCTAATACGGTAATGAAAGTTGAAATGTCTTCAAGTCTCTTCTTAAGAGGCTGACTATGAATATAACCAAAATAAATACTTATCGAAATGGAAATGACAAACACATATCCTGTTAACAGAAGGATAGAAGATAAAGTTAAAGGATTATTAGGTAATGCCAAAAGAATAACTTGTAAACCTATAAAAAATAAAATACCAGTCGAAATTGCAGCTATAAAATGAGATTTAATAATAGCTATTCTAATAGTGTTTAATTTATTAAACATTATCGGTACCTCTTTATACTTTGTCAATTTGGATTGAGCCAATTTTCAGACTGATTTCAATCGATAATCTCCTTGTTGCATCATCAAAGTTGGGAGTTTTATAGCTGACCACTCGGTTATGACCATCAGCATTATTCTTTAATATATCTATTGAACCGACCTTAACATATGATTCTACTGAAAACGGAACATCCTCCGGGATTAACATTTTGACATCCCCAATAAGTCCGCCCACTTTGATTTTTGTATCTTTATCTGGAATATATGCCTTACTAAAATCAAATCGGACATCCCCAATTCCTGTCCATACATCCATTGATTCCACAGACCAATCCTCTTTATCAAAGTTTAAAGAACCTATTGGAACTGAATTCTTTTTTCTATTATCCTCTAAACGATTTTTACTAAATAATTTCAAGCCATAGTAAATGATGAATAAAGGCCAAAGCCTCCAGAACATTAAAAAAGTAAAGTGAATAATTTGTAACCTGTCTAGCATTAGAAGTGTCCCAAATAATAGTAAGAAAAAACCAAAAAACCAGTCTTTACCCTTGGTTATTAGTCCTTCTGTCATCCATTTTAGACCAAATAATATGAAGATGATTGGATAAAAAGTGACAAATATATTGTTTATTTCCAAGGAAATGACATTGATATTTACAAGAAGTAACAATGTACCAAACACAATGAGTATTATTGCTGCAACTATTCGACCTATAGTCTTTTCTTTCATCCCCATCTACCCTCTTTTTCCATGTTATACGGTATTTTGACATTTTTAATTAAGACTATTTTCGTAAACCTTGTTTCTTCTGAAGATTCTCTTTAATCACTATGAACTATGTAGAGCGGCATCTTTTCTTCATAAACCACAACGGGTATTGTGTAAAGAAGTAAATTTCACTTGAAAACTAAGTAATTATATAACAACAATTTTTCAGAAAAGAGCCTTAGCTAATATTCTGGAGAAAGTGACTTCTCCTATAAAATATCTATCATATGTTCCATTCTACTTTACATTCCTTTTTTCTAAAACAACCTCTAGTCTGATTTTCCTCAGTCTAGAGACTGAGGAAAACCTTAGGAGCTCTTCGATGTTACCTTCAACCCAATCATACCGATTATGATTAAAATAAGAAGAATATTCTAAGGAGATTCTTTGGTTCTCCAAGAAACAGCATTCCTAAAGTTACTGCACCACCTAGGAGTTTTGCATTCCTCTACAATAAATATATACTATCTAATTTACTATACACTAAAAAGCCCAGGAGTATCAGTTTATGATAACCCCTAGGCTTAATCGCTATGTGTTTTTTATTTTTTAAAACTATACATAAGCGTTGTGAAATACTTTTTTATAATACT
Source organism: Litchfieldia alkalitelluris (assembly GCF_002019645.1). Taxonomy (GTDB): domain Bacteria; phylum Bacillota; class Bacilli; order Bacillales; family Bacillaceae_L; genus Litchfieldia; species Litchfieldia alkalitelluris. The sequence continues at coordinate 4,546,352 of NZ_KV917374.1, forward strand.
TTACTTAAAAATGATTGAGTTCTTTCATGCTGTGGATTTTCAAATATTTCTCTTGGTTCATTTTCTTCAACGATATATCCACCATCCATAAAAATAACTCTGTCTCCAACCTCACGAGCAAAGCCCATCTCATGTGTCACAACAACCATTGTCATTCCTTCTTTAGCAAGCTGTTTCATTACCTCTAACACTTCTCCAACCATTTCGGGGTCAAGTGCTGAGGTTGGTTCATCAAACAACATTATTCTAGGTTCCATAGCAAGAGCTCTGGCAATAGCCACACGTTGTTTTTGGCCTCCAGATAATGAATCTGGATATGCATCAGCCTTATCTGCCAATCCAACCTTTTTCAACAATTCGATCCCTTTTTTACGCACTTCATCTTTTTTTAATTTCTTGACGATCATTGGTGAGAGCATGATGTTTTCAATCACTGTCTTATGTGGGAATAAGTTGAATTGCTGAAATACCATCCCTACATCTGTTCTAATTTTATTAATATCAGTACTTTTAGCCGTTATGTCTGTACCTTCGATAAAGACATGTCCATCAGTTATGGATTCAAGTAAGTTAATGCATCTAAGAAAAGTTGACTTCCCCGAACCAGATGGACCTATAACTACAACAACCTCTTGTGGTTTAATTGTGACATTAATATCTTTTAAAACTTCATTACTTCCAAACGATTTTTTTAAGTTTTTAACTGTAATCATTCCGTTGCCAACCTTCTTTCAAGGCGATTTAAAATGATACTTAGTGTTAGAGTAAGAACTAAGTAGATTAATGCAGCAGTTAAATATGGCTCCCATGCCTTGAAGTATTTCCCCTGCATTGCTCTCGCCCAATACATAATTTCAGGTGCTGCTATAAACGCAATTAACGAAGAGTCCTTAATTAATATGATAAATTCATTTCCAAGAGGAGGAATCATACGTTTAAATGCTTGTGGCAAGATAATATACCTCATAGCTTGAATATGATTCATCCCAAGTGAACGAGCAGCTTCCATTTGCCCTCTATCAATTGATTGAATTCCTGCTCTAAAAATTTCTGCTATATAAGCTGCTGCATTTAATGATAGAGCGAGTATTCCTGCAAAAATTGGATTTGTTTCATTTATAAGTGCGGGTACTAGACCAAAGTGAATTAAGAAAATCTGAACTAATAATGGTGTCCCTCTAAAAAAAGTGATATAGCACTGAAATGGAAAGGCTACAAGCTTATTACGTGATATTTTCCCAAGACCTATAAATAACCCTAAAATGGTTCCAAACAGAATTCCAGCAAATGAGAGTCCGATCGTAAGTAAAGTTCCTTTTAAGAAAAAAGGAGCATACTCCCAAATAATTTCAAGATTAAAGTTCATACTACCTCTCCTAAGCCCAAAAATTGCGTAACTCTTATAAGGTTACGCAATTTTAAGGTTATTTATTATTTTTACTGATTTAAAGCATCCAGATTTGGTTCAGCCCCAAACCACTCTTTATAAATTGTAGAGTATGTTCCATTTTCAATAATAGCTTTTAGTGCATTATCGAAATCTTCTCTGTACTCACTATCTTTAGGGAACATGATACCGTAATATTCTGCTGCAAAATAGTCTGCATCTTCAATGACTACTAGCCCTTGATCAGGATTGTTTTCCACATAAGCTTCAATTACTGTATCATCAGCAACTACCGCTTCAGCACCACCACTTAAAAGTTCTAAAATTGCTAAATTGTTGTTATCGAACTTTTTAATATCTGAGTTGTTTTCTCCTAATAAACCTTCAACTGCGATTGCTCCAGTAGTTGCATTTTGTACAGCAACTACTTTACCTTCAAGGTCGGCTGACGACGTAATGTCACTGCCTTCCTTAACTAAAATTTTATTGTTTGATAAAAAGTATGGAGAAGTGAAATCATATGATTGTTTTCTCTCATCTGTAATTGTAATTGCTGATACACCTATATCCGAAGTGCCTTGTTCAACTTCTATTAACATAGGATCCCATCCTGTGTTTACAATATCAATCTCATAACCAGCTTCTTTTGCTACGGCATTGATAATATCAATATCAAATCCAACAATTTGATCACCCTCTAAATATTCAAATGGTGCATATGCAGCATCCGTTGCTACCTTTAATACTTTGGCTTCTTCTTCGTTTCCGTTTCCTCCACTTGTCCCACATGCTGTCAAAGCAATAAGAAGGATACTTGACAATAATAACAATATACCTTTTTTCATTCGTTCCGCCTCCTGGAATATTAATTGAAAGATTTCTGATAATTATAACTCTAATCATTATAATTGTGAAGTTTTAATATTTAGAACATTATATCAATGTAGACTATTTATTAAATAATCTTATCTTAAGACAAAGATTATAATACTTCAAAATGGTTATTAATTCAACAGGTTGAATAAAAAATCTTTTTTACATTTAATAACAATAGGAGAACTCCATGTGTTTTACTAATATAATAATAAACATCATACAGATATTGTATTTTTATAGACTATTTTAATGACTAAATTTAAATAAAAGAATAAAAATGAAAAGAATGCTAAAATAAGGATATTACTTAATACTAATTAAGTTAGGAGGTTCTGAATTGGAAGAGACCGAACATAAAGCAATTAACCATCGCAAATTATCAAAAGCAACAATCACTAAGAGAGGAATACTTATATTTTTAGGTGCTGTTTTAATGGCTGTAGGATTAGAAATTTTCCTTGTTCCAAATCAAGTAATTGATGGGGGCATCGTTGGAATTTCAATCATATTATCTCACTTAACTGGTTGGAAGTTGGGTTTATTCCTTTTCACTCTTAATGTTCCCTTCTTTTATGTAGGTTATAAATTGATTGGAAAAACATTTGCTATTTCTACACTTTTTGGTGTAACTGTATTAGCAATTAGTACAACCCTCCTTCATCCTGTACCCGTTTTAACTCATGACCCACTTTTAGCATCAGTTTTCGGGGGAATGATCTTAGGTATTGGAGTAGGAATAGTCATTAGATATGGTGGTTCACTAGATGGAACCGAAGTTTTAGCAATCCTCTTTCAAAAAAAGTCACCTTTTTCTGTTGGTGAAATCATTATGTTCTTTAATCTATTCATTCTCGGAAGTGCTGGCTTCGTGTTCGGTTGGGATCGTGCGATGTATTCCTTGATTGCCTATTTTATTGCATTTAAAACAATAGATATTACCATTCAAGGAATTGATGAATCAAAATCGGTATGGATTATTAGTGAAAACTACTATGTTCTTGGAGAAGCAATAATAGCTCGTCTTGGCCGTGGTGTTACATATTTAAATGGTGAGGGAGCATTTACGGGTGATGATAAAAAGGTTATCTTCTGTGTAATAACTCGTTTAGAAGAAGCAAAATTAAAGTCTATAGTAGAAGAAATTGATCCTAATGCATTTTTAGCAGTCGCAAACATAGCTGAGGTTCGTGGTGGGAGATTTAAGAAACGAGATATACATTAAAAGATCCCAATGTCTTACCTGACTTGGGATCTTTTGTTGGTATTACGCTTTTGTCTTGTACCAATTTGCTGCAGCTTGCACTTCGCTTTGTGTCAGTGAATGTCCATTAGTTTCCCAATGAATATCAACAGAAGCTCCTGCTTCCTCAAGAAGCTTTTGTAATTCAATCGATTCTTCTGGTAAACAAAGTGGATCGTTTTTCCCCGCACCAATGAACACTGATGTTCCTTTAAGTTCTGGTAAATCAATTCCTCTTCTCGGCACCATTGGATGGTGAAGAATAGCTCCTTTCAAAGCATTCTCGTGATGAAATAATAAGCTACCAGCTATATTTGCTCCATTTGAATATCCAACTGCAAAAACATTTTCACGGTCAAATCCATACTTTTCCGCCGCTTCATTTAAGAACTCATTTAATTCCTTCGTTCGGAAGACAAGGTCTTCTTCATCAAATACACCCTCAGCTAAACGTCGAAAAAATCGAGGCATTCCGTTTTCAGATACATTTCCACGAACACTTAGAAAACTAGCATTCGGATCTATTAGTCCGGCTAATGGAATTAAATCATTTTCGGTACCACCTGTACCGTGTAATAAAAGTAGTGTTGGAGAATCATGGCTTGTTCCTTCTTGATAGATATGTTTCAAGTGTTTCAGTCCTTTCTATTTATGACTCCTTATTCTCAACTTGAAGTCCAAGTTTTTTAAGAAGTTCAATCATTGTCATCTTCTCTTGATTGTCTAGACTACTAAAGATCCTTGTAATCTCTTCCTCATGCTTTGGAAAAATTTCTTCCATCAATTTCACACCATCTTCAGTAATTGAAGTATACGTAACTCTTCGATCCTTTGGACAAGATATTCTCTTAATTAAGTTTTTATTTTCTAATTTATCAACAACATACGTTATACTTCCACTTGCTAATAGCACTTTCTTACCTATATGCTGGATCGGTTGATCTCCCTTATGAAACAAAAGTTCTAATACAGCAAACTCTGTAGGATTTAAATTATATCTTTTGATATCTTGTTCAACGAGGTCAGAAATTGATCTGTTTGCACGTGATAGGACAATAAACAATTTCAATGCTAAATTCGTATCACTATACCCGTTATCTTGTTTCACAAAAATCATTCCTTTTCAATATCTCGAATTCGAGATAATTGTATAACAGTTACTTATTTCATGTCAAGCCTTGCCTAATAAGAAAAGCCTCAGATCCTAAGGCTCTATTCATCCGAGTCGTTTTTTCGATGATGGTTATTCCTATGATCCCAGTTAGGAATATAGTCATTTTCTTTTAATTTCTCATAAAACTCGTCCATAAGTTCGTACTTTCTATCATAATAGAAATTCTATTTCTCACACATCTTACACTCCTATCAATAGGTTAATTGATGTTAGTGTTAATTAAATCATGGATACTTATTCAACAACTCTACTTTCTTCTTTTAACATATTACTAAGGTTGATGGGGTTTAGAAAAAAGAAGGATGCCATTAGTTGGCATCCAATTTATATCATTATGCTGGGTTTGCTTCGATTTGAAGAGAAATTTTTATTTGATCTCCTACTAATACTCCACCAGTTTCAAGTGCAGCATTCCAAGTTAAACCATAGTCACTACGCTTAACTTTTCCTTCTCCACTAAATCCTGCAACTTCTACACCCCAAGGATTTTTCCCTTGCCCTTCAAAAGTAACTGCAAATGTTTCAGTGTTTGTAACACCATTTAATGTTAATTCACCTGTAACATCATATTCATTTTCGTCTGTTTTTGTAATGCTTGTTGACTTGAATGCCATCGTTGGATGATTTTCAACATCAAAGAAATCTGCTGAACGAAGGTGATTATCTCGGTCTTCGTTACGTGTATCTACACTAGCAAGATCTACAGTAAATTGAATATCTGCAGTTGTTAAATCTGCTAGATCTGCTTCGATTTCTGCATCAAACTTATGAAAAGCTCCCTTTACTGTTGCAAACATCATATGCTTTACTGAAAAGTCAATTCCACTGTGTGTTACGTCAACATTCCACTTTTGCTTAGCCATGTTAAAATTCCCCCATAAAATAGTTTTAATTTAAATATCTTGATTTCAAGATAACTTAATTCAAGCTAAATTATATGATATAGATAAATATCTGTCAACATAAAAGTGTTTAAGACGTAAAGATTCAATGTGATTATTAACACTGCAAATGAAGAATACTCTTATAAGAGTATGAGCCTTACATAAGGAAGCTGTAACCATCTTTTTTCTTATTCCTTTACTTCTGTATTGATTTCAGAATTCAGGGTTAACTCGGGTAGAAGCTTAGTACTGGATAATGTTGATAACTATGTATTGATTCCTTTTTAAGCTTACCCATTACTCTAGAAAAATCCTTACGTTTTTAGACAATGAAAAAAAGACCCATTCAATGAATGGATCTTTCTTAATGTTTAGCGATGTCCTACTCTCGTAGTGGTCGCCCCCCAACTACCATCGGCGCACGAGCTTAACTACCGTGTTCGGTAGGCCGGTTTCCGATGACATTCAGATCTCTGCGTCAGACGATGAATATTTGTTTGCATTAGATTGGCAGCATGAATGTTACTAATAAATGCATTTAAAGAATTTCCAAGAGATGATTTAGATAGATGGATAATCCCAGCTGTTCCAGATGGAGATTATTACTTTTTTATACAAAAGGAATTTAAATGGGGGATTTTGTCTCATCCTTGGGAAAAGACAATTACAGTATGGTATTCTATTTCATTTAATGGAACCAATTTGTCATATAGTTACTCCCATCATTTTAAGCAATTCTGCCATTGATTTGCATAATCAAATATACTATAAAAAAGGCATAATTAATCTTTGGTCTATGCCCTATTTTACATTATCTTATTGCACTAAACTGCTCCGTTAGTACAATAACTTCTACAAAAAAGAATGCTTCTCCTTCTTTAAGGAAAGCTCTCCGTTACTTTAAGTATTAAGACTTCACAAAGGCCTTTATATAGCCTTAATTTACTTTAGTGTTTTTTCTCTACGCTAATTAAAACGTGTTCAGGATTCCGCACCCATACTTTAGGTAAGAAAATATTACTAACCTTCCACCTGTCCAAGATAACGAATTTCTCTTCCGTTTACTATAGCGATTAAAATAGGTCCATGTTTCTCATTAGGTTTATAAATTTTCGTGCCAACAGGTAACTTCGTTGCAGTCCCACTCTCGAACTCTTCTGGTTTTGTGCTTGATTTGTAATTTCGTAATATTGATTACCTAAACTTAATTCTAAATCATTAACCCAACTAATATCATTTTCTTCAGCATTAATATACACAACATCAATTAGGAAAATATCTGCATCCTTATTAGTAGATAATATCTCTTTAACTTCGGGGCTTCTAGGGCTTAATTTATTAGGCTCAATACCTATCTTTTGGTTGATTATTGCATGAATACAAAAATAAAGAAAAAGTTACTATTGTCAATAAATAATATTTATTCATTCAATAACTCCTTTTTTTCTGATTATATCATTGATTTCCTGGTAGAAACCTGTCTATTGATTTAACAAACCTGACCGTTAGTCAAAAAGCTTTCCTGCTGCTGTTGCAGAAAAGCTACCCTTTACTTTAAGTACACCTCTTCACAAAGTCAGCCCAAAAAGATGTCGTTTTACTACACAGTATAATCAACTTTAAACTTTTTTCGAAAAAACACCGAAAATAAGCGGAAATTTTTCCGCTAATTGCAGATTATAGCTGGTTTTGAGGTAAATAGGGGGAATTTTTACGCTTATATAAAGCAAAATTACCTATTTCAAGCATTTCGAGTTAAATAAGAGAAATTTCGAGACTGTCGATTAATAGGTTAAGCAAATTTAGTTAAGTTGAATTTCTCAAATAATAGACCTATTTGGCTTGATTTTATGTATATTCCACCTGTTTTTACGCATTATTTGCTTTAATTTAACCAAGTTATTCATGTTTTAAACGAGATGGTGAGTTAATCGACAGTCTCATTTCTCCCTCTATTTAAGCTATTTTCAATGCTATTTATTAATTAAGAGGAATTATTCCCTCTATTTTTACTTACTGTCCTATGCATCTCCGACTTGCTTATTTCACATTAATGATTCGTTAGTTTAAGTGTAACACTTTTACATTAAATTACAATTAACTGATGGAATTATCATTGTCCTCGTTCCTCGAAACCTAACCTTATGTATTCCTTTTCTAATTGTACTCATTATTCTAGTATAAACCTTACGGTTTTAAATAAGAAAAAAAGACCCATTCTAATGAATGGATCTTTCCTTAATGCCTAGCGACGTCCTACTCTCACAGGGGGAGTCCCCCAACTACCATCGGCGCTGAAGAGCTTAACTTCCGTGTTCGGTATGGGAACGGGTGTGACCTCTTCGCCATCATCACTAGACTTATGAAAGTTCGCACCTTCAAAACTAGATAACGTTCAGACATTCATTAATATATTGGTTAAGTCCTCGATCGATTAGTATCAGTCAGCTACACACGTCACCGCGCTTCCACCTCTGACCTATCAACCTCGTCATCTTCGAGGGATCTTACTAGCTTGCGCTATGGGAAATCTCATCTTGAGGGGGGCTTCATGCTTAGATGCTTTCAGCACTTATCCCGTCCACACATAGCTACCCAGCGATGCCCTTGGCAGAACAACTGGTACACCAGCGGTGTGTCCATCCCGGTCCTCTCGTACTAAGGACAGCTCCTCTCAAATTTCCTACGCCCACGACGGATAGGGACCGAACTGTCTCACGACGTTCTGAACCCAGCTCGCGTACCGCTTTAATGGGCGAACAGCCCAACCCTTGGGACCGACTACAGCCCCAGGATGCGATGAGCCGACATCGAGGTGCCAAACCTCCCCGTCGATGTGGACTCTTGGGGGAGATAAGCCTGTTATCCCCGGGGTAGCTTTTATCCGTTGAGCGATGGCCCTTCCATGCGGAACCACCGGATCACTAAGCCCGACTTTCGTCCCTGCTCGACTTGTAGGTCTCGCAGTCAAGCTCCCTTGTGCCTTTACACTCTACGAATGATTTCCAACCATTCTGAGGGAACCTTTGGGCGCCTCCGTTACATTTTAGGAGGCGACCGCCCCAGTCAAACTGCCCACCTGACACTGTCTCCCATGCCGATTTAGGCATGTGGGTTAGAATTTCAATACAGCCAGGGTAGTATCCCACCGACGCCTCCACCGAAGCTGGCGCTCCGGCTTCTAAGGCTCCTACCTATCCTGTACAAGCTGTACCAAAATTCAATATCAGGCTACAGTAAAGCTCCACGGGGTCTTTCCGTCCTGTCGCGGGTAACCTGCATCTTCACAGGTACTATAATTTCACCGAGTCTCTCGTTGAGACAGTGCCCAGATCGTTACACCTTTCGTGCGGGTCGGAACTTACCCGACAAGGAATTTCGCTACCTTAGGACCGTTATAGTTACGGCCGCCGTTTACTGGGGCTTCGATTCAAAGCTTCTCTTGCGATAACCTCTCCTCTTAACCTTCCAGCACCGGGCAGGTGTCAGCCCCTATACTTCGCCTTGCGGCTTCGCAGAGACCTGTGTTTTTGCTAAACAGTCGCCTGGGCCTATTCACTGCGGCTTATCAGGGCTATTCACCCTAATAAGCACCCCTTCTCCCGAAGTTACGGGGTCATTTTGCCGAGTTCCTTAACGAGAGTTCTCTCGAACACCTTAGGATTCTCTCCTCGCCTACCTGTGTCGGTTTGCGGTACGGGCACCTCTCACCTCGCTAGAGGCTTTTCTTGGCAGTGTGAAATCAGGAACTTCGGTACTTTATTTCCCTCGCCATCACAGCTCAGCCTTAACGATTCGCGGATTTGCCTACGAATCAGCCTTACTGCTTGGACGCGCATATCCAACAGCGCGCTTACCCTATCCTTCTGCGTCCCCCCATTGCTCAAACGGTGAGGAGGTGGTACAGGAATTTCAACCTGTTGTCCATCGCCTACGCCTTTCGGCCTCGGCTTAGGTCCCGACTTACCCTGAGCGGACGAGCCTTCCTCAGGAAACCTTAGGCATACGGTGGAGGGGATTCTCACCCCTCTTTCGCTACTCATACCGGCATTCTCACTTCTAAGCGCTCCACCAGTCCTTCCGGTCTGACTTCACTGCACTTAGAACGCTCTCCTACCATTGTTCTAAAAGAACAATCCACAGCTTCGGTGATACGTTTAGCCCCGGTACATTTTCGGCGCAGAGTCACTCGACCAGTGAGCTATTACGCACTCTTTAAATGGTGGCTGCTTCTAAGCCAACATCCTG